>CALMXN010000381.1 GCA_937871145.1 uncultured Clostridia bacterium | reverse complement strand
TTGCGTTGCTTTTTTTAGCGACACTATGCCTTTTTTCGGCAAAATGGTACATTGATACATATGGTGATGTTGGTTTTGACGCTATTATCTTTTCATTGATGGCTAATGTCAGTGGTACTGAAGCAAGCATTGTATGGAACTTTATTTATGCATCACTTATTCCTGCAATCGCTACAGCAATACTCCTATGGTTGCTTATATTCTACAGGACGAAAATCACTCTGAACATTAATTTCTTTAAGAACCATAAATGTCAGGTATATCCCTTCAGCAACTTTATTTCAAGAGCATTATGTGTAATAATAAGTTTTGTTATGATTGGATATGCGTTGCTAAGCTGTGGGCTTTTTAGTTATATGAAAGCAGTAAGCGATGAGAGCCAGTTGTATCAGACTACATATGTCAAACCTACTTCTTCGGTTATTAAGTTCCCGGAGCAGAAGCAGAATCTGATTTATATTTATGCTGAATCAATGGAAACAACATTTTTCTCAACAAAACATGGTGGCGTTTTTGAAGAAGATATTATTCCTGAACTGTATAAGCTCGCAAAGGATAATATAAATTTTTCACAAAACGATAAAGTTGGCGGCGGACGCGCTACATATGGGACAACATGGACGGCGGGTGCAATGGTTGCACAGACTTCAGGCGCTCCATTGAAACTTCCTGTAAGCATTGATGGAACACCATATACTGCCGCGAAAAAATATATGCCTGGGCTTAAAACATTATCAGATGTTCTTCATGATAACGACTATTATCAGGCGTTGATGGTTGGTTCAGACAGCCACTTTGGAAACAGATATGAATATTACACTCAGCATGGTACCGATAAAGTTTATGATCTTGCAACTGCGCCGAAGGATGGAATTATTCCTGAAGGCTATAAGGTATGGTGGGGCTTTGAGGATAAACATCTTTTCGATTACGCAAAGCAGGAGCTCCCTGAAATGGCAGCGCAGGGGAAACCGTTTGCATTCACTATGCTGACAGTTGATACACACTTCCCGAACGGATACACCTGCGATTTATGTGATGATAAATATGATGAACCTTACAACAACGTATACGCTTGTTCAAGTAAACAGATTGTTGACTTTGTCAAGTGGATAATGGAACAGGATTTCTATAAGAATACAACGATTATTATCAGTGGTGACCACCCTACAATGGATGAAAGATATGCCAGTGACAATATTCCAAAGGATACTACAAGGCGTGTTTATAACTGTATTATTAATTCGCGTGTTAAAGCGACAAACAACAAGAACCGTGAATTTACTACACTTGACATGTTCCCGACAACACTCGCAGCAATGGGCTGTAAGATAGAAGGCGACCGACTGGGGCTTGGAACAAACCTGTTCTCGGGAAAGAAAACGCTTTGCGAGGAATATGAATTTGATAAGCTATGTTATGAGGTCTCAAGAACATCTCTATTCTATAATAAAAAGTTCCTTCACAATTATAAGAACTAATTAATGCAATAATAAAAAGGCTATATGAATTTCATATAGCCTTTATTATTTAATTGATATAAATTACTTGCTTTCTTTTTTGCGTCTTGAAATTATTACGAGTCCGCCACACATTGTGATAACAGCAGCAATTAATGAAATGCTTATTGCATCAGAATTTGTTTTAGGATTTTCAGCCTTTGGAGCTTCAGGTGCTGGAGTTACAGGTGCTGGAGCCAAAGGAGTTTCAGGGTCTTTAATATCCACAACAGGAGCTGCAGGTGCTGGAACTACAGGAGCTTCAGGTGCTGGAACTACAGGAGCTTCAGGGTCTGGAACAACAGGAGTTTCAGGGTCTGGAACTACGGGAGTTTCAGGGTCTGGAACTACGGGAGCAGCAACATTGAAAGTCTTGTTGATTGTATTTGATGATGCACCATAGTTGTTCATAGCCAAGAAAGAAATGTTATAATCACCAGGGGTTGTATAAGCTGAAGTATCAACAGGAACTGTTGTTGTGAAGTTGTCACCATCCCAGCTGATTGCTGAAGGAGAAGTTGCTGTATCGTTTTCTGCTAGTTTGTACATAACAGCGAAGTTGGTTTTTTCATAAGAGCCAGCCTGTGTGCCTTTTACAACATAGCCTGCATCAGTTTTTTCAACTGATGAAATTACTGGAGCCTGTGACTGAGCATTTCCAACGCCGATGATTACTGAGAAAGTCTTTGACTCGCCAGCGGCAAGATTGATATTTCTCCATGCAAAATTCATTGAGCTGTCATTGCTTTTATATCCAATTAGCTTTCCATCAGTATCCTTTATATAATACTGATCATAGTTAGTAGGATATAATGTAGCAGGATCATCAGTTTCCATTGATTTAAATAATTTGCCCTGTCCATCTTGATAGCCACCAAACCAATATGTATCAACATCAGTTACACCTGGTTTTTCTCTAAGGTATACTGAAAGCTTTGGATTTGTAGAGGTAGTTCTGTCGTCTGTCATATCAAATCCGATAACCTTATTGCTACCATTAATAACGTTAAGCTGAGCAGCATCGTTGTTATTAATCTCAACATCATAATAAATACCAATCATACCATTTTCAACAGCAGCTTCAGCCTTTGCTGTGAATGACACCTGAATGTAGTTACCGTTCAGGACTGATTTGGCTGAAGGAGTAACTGTCAGACCGTCAGAAGATTTTGCAACTCTGAATCCACTTTCATTGTAAGATGTAGATATCCAGTTATCAGCTGCGTCTGCTGATGTCTTATAATTTGAAATAACGTCAATGGATTTACACGATGCATCACTACTTGCAGCAAATGCACTGTAGGTAGTTTCCCTGAAAGCCATTTTGTTGTTTTCTCCGAGGGTGTATACTCTACTTTCAAAATTTACCGTGGCAGGTGCTTCTTCTGCCGATACGCTTGCAACAGTAAGAGAGAAAGCAAGTGCTAAGCATGTAACTGCGCTAATGATTTTCTTCATTATGTCATTCTCCTCTTTCAATAATAATATAAATACATTATAATCATATCAAATATAAAAATCAATAATTTGGTTAAATATTTTTAAGAAAAATATAAAATTTATAAATTATAACAAATTATGCCAATGTTAGCAATTGCTATTTATGTTTTTT
>CALMXN010000380.1 GCA_937871145.1 uncultured Clostridia bacterium | reverse complement strand
TATACGTTGCGTTTCTGTGTGGCTATTTCTTTATTTTAAACGTACCCGCCCAATAATCCCGCGTATTCAAAAATAAAGTAATTCATGTTAAAATAACTCTAAGGAAGTCCAAGGGAGTGCAATGCACTCCATAGAGTAGATTGGAGTTGGTTAGGACATGGATAAAATAGCAGAAACCAAACGAGCAATACGGCTACGGGAGTGGTCAGAAATGTATCGAGTATACCAATCAAGCGGAAAAACAGTATCAGCGTGGTGCACAGAGCAAGAACTTTCAGTAAAGACTTTCTACTACCGACTGAGAAAAATTCGTGAGTCTGCATTGGAAACCACCGAAAAACACGAGATTGTGCCGCTGTCACCGTCACCCGCATCCGTGCCGATGCAAAGCACCTCTTGCATCAAAATCAGCGGAAACGGAATTGCTGTGGAGCTTCCCGAAAACATATCGGCAGAAACCATAACTACAATTCTGCAAGGTCTGAAATCATGCTGAAAGAGATGGAATTTCCGCAGGTGTATCTGGTGTGCGGATATACGGATATGCGGCGAGGGATTGACGGACTTGCGGCAATCTTACAGCAGAATTACGGACTTGAGCCTTGCTCGGGCAGTTTGTTTCTGTTCTGCGGAAGACGACGTGACAGATTAAAAGCACTGCTGTGGGAAGAAGATGGATTTCTGATGTTGTACAAGCGGTTGGACAATGGCGGGTTCCAATGGCCACGGTCTGAATCGGAGGCAAGGCTGCTGACACAGGAGCAATATGTGTGGCTGATGCAGGGACTATCCATTGAGCAACCTAAAGCAATCCGCAAGGCGAAAAAGCATAAAGATATTATCTGAAAGCAAGGTGAAATATCCTTGCTTTTTTCTTTCGAAAAGTGCCGGAAAGCCTTGATTTTATGCGGCTTTTGTGGTATAATTAAGGTGTAGAAAATGCTTGAAAAGAGGTGCTTTTGCAGTGAGTAAAAATACAAAAAATATGTCGCTGGAAGAAGCACTTGCATACATAAAATCGCTTGAAAGTAAAGTGTCGGAATTAGAACAGAAAAATGCTAATTTAACCGAACTTATCATCAGAAATCAGAAGAAAATGTTTGGAAAATCCAGCGAGCAGATTCAGTATATGGATGGTGCAGAACAGTTATCTCTGTTTAATGAAGCGGAACAGGAATATTCCGCAAGTGTGCCAGAGCCCACAAAGGAAACGCTGGTAAAAGCACATCCCAGAAAAGTCAAGCGTACCAAGGCTGAAATAACAGAGAAGCTGAAACATGTTGAGCAAATCTGCGACCTTGAAGATAAGCACTGCCTCGAATGCGGTGCGGAGCTTGTTTGTATCGGCAAGGAATTCGTCCGCAGTGAACTGAATATTATCCCTGCCCAGATTTTCGTAGTGGATATTTACCGCAAGGTCTACAAGTGCGCAAACTGTGCGGATGATGAATATACGCCAATTTTCAAGGCAGAGGCTCCCGTTCCTGTAATGAAGAAAAGCATGGCAACACCTGCGACTGTTGCGTATGTGATGCAGCAGAAATATCAGCTGGGTATGCCCCTCAACAGACAGGAGCAATACTGGAAATCCGAGGGCGTGGAGCTCTCAAGAACAACCCTTGCCAACTGGATTATCCGCAGTTCCATGTGGTTTGAAAAGCTGTGGGAGCGTATGCTTGCATTGTTGCTGCAGGATTACCTCATCCACGCCGATGAGAGTCCATTGAGGGTTCTGAAACGCAATGGGCAGCAGGTTGATGGACAGTCACGAATGTGGGTATTCTGCAGCGGCAAGTATTCAGAGCATAAAATGGCTTTGTATTACCACCATGCGACACGTTCGGGCAAGGTTGTGGAGAAAATCCTGGGAGATTACTCAAAATATCTCCAGACCGACGGCTGTGCATCGTATAATGCAGCTGAAAAGGCAATTCACATTGGCTGTTGGGCACACGCAAGACGAAAATGGACGGATTGTCTGCCTAAGGGCATTGATGATAAAAATTCAAAAGCAGCACAGGCACTTGCACTGATTGAGCGAATTTTCGCCGCAGACAAGGGCTTTGAAGGTCTGCCCGAAAACGAAAATCGCATAAAAGTGATTCAGCCATTGCTTGACGAATACTGGAAATTGCTTGAAACAATAGACACACCGAAAGGCTCGGGGATTTACAAGGCTGTGCTGTATTCGATAAACCAGAAAAAACAGTTGAACAATGTGCTTCTTGACAGCAGAATTGAGCTTACGAATAACCTTGCGGAAAGAGCGATAAAGCCATTTGTTGTAGGAAGAAAGAACTGGTTGTTTTCGGATACGGATAAGGGCGCGGACGCCAGTGCAAGGTGCTATTCCATCATCGAATCCGCAAAGGCAAATAATCTTAACGTTTTCGGATATCTGACGCACTTACTGACGGAATTGCCGAAGCTTGGAATGGAACCGACAACGGAACAGCTTGATGAACTGCTGCCGTGGGCGACCACACTTCCTGATTATTGCAGAATGGAGAAATGAGATGGCGAAAAGGAAATACGGCAAAAATATAGCATTCATGATGGAATTTGTGAGAAAATTCATTGATGAAGAGTTAAGCAGATTTGATATTACTTGTGATTTTAATCATCACATTATTCAGCGTTACGATGATATGTATGATGAAAACCCTGAAATTGCTGAAATCATCGGCAGGGATATGGGTGATATTATCGATAACAGCGATCATTTAACCGATGATGAACTCAGAGATGCTTTATGTTCCCCTTATGATTTGGTTATAGATATTATCAACGGCAAGGCCTGGTGACCTTGCCGTTTGGCTTTTTGTAAAGACACGGGATTATTTGGCGGGTACGAAAATATTACAATGAAAGAAGAATAAAGGAGAAACT
>CALMXN010000379.1 GCA_937871145.1 uncultured Clostridia bacterium | reverse complement strand
GGAAAATTCCGTCTGTGCAAAGGAAAACGGATTAAAAGCAATAGGAATGACAGACCATGCGCCAACTATGTGGGACGCTCCGCATATATGGCACTTTGACGGACTTGGCTCCATTCCACGATACCTTAATGATGTTATGGTAATAAGAGGAGTCGAAGCAAATGTAATCGACTTTAACGGAAAAATCGACCTACCGAGATATACACTTGACAGGCTTGAATGGGTTATCGCCTCACTTCACGGCCCTTGTTTAACACCTGGAACGATTGAGCAGAACACACAGGCTTATATTGAAACTTCAAAAAATCCTGATGTTGATTTAATCGGTCATCCAACAACAAATGAATATGTATGGGACTTTGAAAAAGGGCTTCCATATATAAAAGAAAATGGCAAGTTCATTGAGATTAACGAAAGCTCAATTTCAATACGTGAGGGTGCTTATGATAATGCAAAAAGAATGCTTGAAGTATGCAAGCGTCTTGAAATCCCTATCATTATAAACACTGACTCACACTTCTGTCAGAGAATTGGTGTTATTCCAAATTCAACAAAGCTTATCGGTGAAGTGAACTTCCCGGAAGAATTAATTGTAAATCTTAATTGGGAAAAGCTAAAAGCTCATATACTTTCAAAGCATCCTGACGGATTAAAGTAATATTAATGATATAAAATGAGTAATAATCTATATGACCGCACACTTAGTGCAAAAAACAAACAGGAGAATTTTATGCGAAGAAATAAAGCTATCTGCGAAGAAATAGCAGACAGAGCAAAAGAACTTGGCTGTCGTGTCAGCTTGAATGAAAAACTAGCTGAACATACGACATTCAAAGTCGGCGGAAGCTGTAATGTTCTTATATTTCTTAATTCCGAGGAATCGTCGCGGGAGCTTTTTTCTCTTGCAAACAAAAATAAAGTGCCCTATCTTATTATAGGGAAAGGCTCAAATCTTCTTATTAATGATAATGGCTTTGACGGAGTAGCTTTCATTATTGGAAAAGACTTCGCAAAAATCCGTCTTATTGATGAAAACACCTTTGAATGTGACGCTGGCGTGCCACTTGCTAAAGCTGCACATTTTGCTTATGAGAATTCACTTACAGGCTTTGAATTTGCATGGGGTATCCCTGGCAATGTTGGGGGAGCAGTGTTTATGAATGCTGGTGCTTACGGTGGAGAAATCAAGGACATTATTGTTTCTGCACAGGGTATTGACAGCAATGGAAAGATAATGGAATTTAATAATGATGATCTTAAATTAAGTTATCGTCACAGTGTTTTCACTGACGAGAGTTATATAATAACAAAATCAGTTTTCAGACTTAAAAAGGGCGATAAAACAGCCATTCGTGCCCGTATGGATGAGCTTATGGGAAGACGAAAGAGCAAGCAACCGCTTGAATTTGCGAGTGCTGGTAGTACTTTCAAACGCCCAGAGGGGAGCTATGCTTCCTTGCTTATTGAACAATGCGGACTAAAAGGCTTCCACGTCGGTGACGCAGAAGTCAGTACAAAGCATAGTGGCTTTGTCATCAACAAGGGTAATGCATCATGCCAGGAAATATTAGAACTTATTGAAAAAGTAAAAGAAATTGTTTTTGAAAAAACAGGCTATATGCTTGAAAGTGAAGTAAGAATTATATTATCAGACACATCAGAACAGGAGAATTAACAATGAACTTAGTGGTAGTTACAGGAATGTCAGGCTCAGGGAAATCAAGTGTAATCAATGTCCTTGAGGATATTGGTTACTATTGTATTGATAATATGCCACCAGAGCTTATTCCGAAGTTTGCTGAAATCTGTGCTCAGTCAGAGGGCAGTATTGAACATGTAGCTATTGTCACAGATATTCGTGGTGGTAACCTTCTTTTAAAGCTTAAAGATACAATCAATTCACTTAAAGCACAGGGTATAAAAATTAAAATGCTTTTCCTTGATACCAAGGACGAAGTTCTTATAAAAAGATATAAGGAAACAAGACGAAAGCATCCACTTGATGAGAGTGTTCATGGTAGCCTTCAGCACGCTATAAAAATCGAACGTGAACGCCTTTCCTCTTTAAAGGAAATGGCCGATTTCTATATTGACACATCTGCTCTTTCAGTTTCTGCACTAAAGGAACGTGTAAACGACATTTTCCTTGACAATGCAAGTGATTTTATGCAGATTACCGTTGCATCATTCGGCTTTAAGTTTGGCACACACGCTGAGGCTGATTTAGTATTTGACGTAAGATGCTTACCTAATCCTTTCTATGTTCCTGAACTTCGTGGACATACTGGGGTTGAAAGCTGTGTAAGTGATTATGTAATGCAGTATGATCAGTCAAAGGAGCTTTTATCCCGTCTTGAGAGTCTTATTGATTTCCTTATTCCGCTGTATATTAAAGAGGGTAAGAGCCAGCTTGTAATCGCTTTTGGTTGCACTGGTGGAAAACACCGTTCAGTAACCTTTGCTGAAAAGCTTTCTGAATATTTAAAGAACAAAGGCTTTAAGGTAAGAATACAGCACAGGGATATTGCTATTCGAAACTAACTCGTGGGGGAGGTTTAAAATGTCTTTTTCGTTCACCGTAAAAGAGGAAATTATCAGTTCAGTGTCAAATAAAGACAAAACCAAAGCCTGCTTATATGGTATATTGCTTTTTAGCAAGATACTTTCAGCATCACAGATACTTTTCCAGACCGAGAATAATATAGTTGCTGAACATTTCACTTCAGCAATAACCGACATTCTCCATGATCAGACGGCAGTGAGACAGTCAATTATCAGCAAGAAAAACAACGGAGCACTTTATTCACTTTCAATAGATGATAAGGATAACATAAAAACGCTCTGTGAGTATTTCAATACTGACTTAACGCAGGAGAATCGTTACATAGAAACAAATGCAATCGGCAAGAAAAAATACATCAGCTTTTTTGTAGCGGGTATATTCCTTGCCTGCGGTAGTGTAAATGATCCACTTAAGGAATATCATCTCGAATTTGTTATACCATCAAACGAGCTTTCATCAGAATTAATGGAGCTTCTTTTTAGTTATGGCATGACAACGAAGCAGACTGAAAGGAAAAATGCTTTCATTCTTTATATAAAAGAAAGTGAAAATATTGAAGATATTCTTACTTTTATGGGTGCACCGAAAAGCTCTCTTGAATTAATGAATGTGAAAATTTTAAAGGACGTCCGCAATAAAATCAACAGGGCAGTAAACTGTGACAATGCTAACATAGAAAAAACTCTCAATGCTTCTGAAAAACAGGTTGAGAGCATTCAGCTTATTGATGAAAAAATGGGAATAGGAAACCTCCCTGAAGAACTTCGTGACATAGCAGTTTTAAGGGTTGAAAACCCTGACTGGAACTTAAAAGAACTTGCCGAAAATCTTAACCCACCAATAAGCCGTTCAGGTGCAAACCACCGTCTCACAAGGATAAATAAAATAGCAGAAGAACTGAAAGGTTAAAAATATAAAGACATTAAAGGAATGACATCGGAGGAATTATGAAAAAAGTACTATATGGATTGCTGTTCTTTCTCATTGGAATAGGATATTTTCTGCTATCATGGGTTAGCTGTACAATGATTTGGGTTCAACCGTTATTAATAATTCCAATAGATATATTCTTAATCTTTTTGGCATATAAGACATATTTTAAATTAGATGCAAAGTTTAAAGAAGAATATCAAAAAGTATTATTACTTCTTCTGATTTTGCTTATGCCTGTTTTGATTAATATTTCGGTTGTTTGTATTGGCATTTATTTTAATTTATATGATACCAGTTCTAATAAACTTGAAGATTCCGTATTAGGTATATTATTATCAGCGTTTGGTTTTAAAAGTTTGATATTAAGTAGCATTTTACTTTTTATATGTAACTTGCGTGATCCATTAATTAAAGAAACAATAACCGACTCACAAGATGATCAAAACGAAGAGTAAAGGAATATAAAAAAGGAGGCATTTTGTTATGACAGATTTCGTACATCTTCATGTCCATAGTGAATACAGCCTTCTTGATGGT
>CALMXN010000378.1 GCA_937871145.1 uncultured Clostridia bacterium | reverse complement strand
TTTGGACATCTTACTTTTTTACAATAATATGAAAATGTTGTTACGGACAATCCAACTATTGTAGAATTCATTCCTTTTGTTTTAGACTTATATTTAGTATATAATCTTGAAATAATTTCTTCATAGCTTACACTATGTTCGTTACCACATTTTTCACATCTAACACTATAAGTTTGATCCTTATTAGCCTTTATTAATCTTCTCTTACAATCTTTTATCCAATATATTGTATTTCCAACAAACCATATAATCATTACAATTAAGAAAAATATTTGTATAAAACTCATATTATTCACCTCTATTAAATTTTAACATTTTTTAAAATAATAGTTTATATTTACTAATTTGAGTTATTTTACCTGCATTCTCTGTATAACGAAGTCCCTTAAAAGCTTTAATGTCTGCCATTGTAGGCTCCCTTCTGTAATTAATGTTTAAAACTTATTCATTCATACCGCAGCATTTTTTATATTTTTTACCGCTTCCACATGGACAAGGATCATTTCTGCCTGGCTTTTTCTTAACAGTACGTGGTGCATTTGCTAATGAACCGTCACTTCCCTGTGTCTGTTCTGCTTTCAATACCTGTTCACGCTTTGGTTCTTCGTTTACTCTTACCTGAATTGTAAAGAGCATACGGATTGTATCCTCACAGATTGAATCAATCATAGCATCGAACATATCAAAACCTTCGATACGATATTCAACAACAGGGTTCTTTTGTCCGTAAGCACGAAGTCCGATACCTCTCTTGAGTTCATCCATATCATCGATATGAGCCATCCACTTTGTATCAACAACCTTAAGAAGAACAACACGTTCAACTTCCCTGATAACAGGTGCTGTTAGTTCTTCCTCACGCTTCTTGTAAACATCAAGTGCTTTTTCTGTAAGCTTTTCAATTACATCTTTGCGTTCAATTTCAGAAAGCTCTCTTGAAGTGTACTTCAAGTCATCCTTAGTTATAATAAAGCCTTCAAGCTGTTCACGAAGACCAGCCATATTCCAGTTATCGTGATCATCATCATCAACAAGATATTGATTTACAGTATTTTCTACGTAATCCTTAGTCATCTTTGTAATGTATTCGCTGATATCTTCACCATTAAGTACTTTTGCACGCTGATTGTAGATAATCTCACGCTGTGCATTCATTACATCGTCGTAGTTGAGCACGTTCTTTCTTATATTGAAGTTTCTACCTTCAACCTTCTTCTGTGAGCTTTCAATTACATTAGTAAGAAGCTTACTCTCAATTGGTGTATTCTCATCAACATTAAGTCTTTCCATCATACCAGTAATTCTATCGCCACCGAACAAACGCATAAGGTCATCTTCAAGTGAAAGATAGAAGCGGCTTTCACCTTCATCACCCTGACGTCCTGCACGTCCACGAAGCTGATTATCAATACGTCTTGATTCGTGACGCTCTGTACCAAGGATAAACAATCCGCCAGCTTCTTTAACAGCGTTAGCTTTTTCAACAACTTCCTTGCTGTACTGTGAATAGAGGTCAATATATTTCGTTCTCGCATCAAGAATTTCCTGATTATCAGTTTCAGCAAAGCCAGTTGCCTCAACGATAATTTCTTCAGGGATATCAAGTTTTCTCATCTGTGCCTTTGCAAGATATTCAGCATTACCGCCGAGCATAATATCAGTACCACGACCAGCCATGTTTGTTGCAATAGTAACAGCACCGTATTTACCAGCCTGTGCAACAATTTCAGCTTCTTTTTCGTGGTATTTAGCATTCAATACTTCGTGCTTAACGCCCTTCTTTTTGAGCATCTGACTTAATAATTCTGATTTCTCAATAGAGATAGTACCAACAAGGACAGGCTGTCCCTTTGCGTGACATTCAATGATCTGATCAATAACAGCATTGAACTTGCCTTTTTCTGTCTTATATATTACATCGTGATGATCTATTCTTATAAGTGGTTTGTTAGTAGGAATTTCGATAACATCCAGCTTGTAGATTTCTCTGAATTCTTCTTCTTCAGTCAAAGCAGTACCAGTCATACCAGAAAGCTTGCTATAAAGCCTGAAGTAATTCTGGAATGTGATTGTTGCAATAGTCTTTGATTCGTGTGCAACCTTTACACCTTCTTTTGCTTCAATAGCCTGGTGTAAGCCATCATTAAAACGACGACCGAGCATAAGACGACCGGTAAATTCATCAACGATGATTACTTCGCCATCTTTTACAACATAATCAACATCAGAAGTCATAATACCATGGGCTTTAATTGCCTGGTTGATATGATGAAGGATTGTCATATTCTGAGCATCCATAAGATTTTCGAGGTTAAAGAACTTTTCAGCCTTAGCAACACCTGCTTTTGTCAATGTTGCAGTTTTAGCCTTTTCATCGACAATGAAGTCACCTTCCAAGAGGTCATTGTCTTGCTTATCGTCGAGCTCAACAACCTTTGTCATTTTCAAAGTTATTGCAAATTTATCAGCAATTGTATAAAGCTCTGTTGATTTATCACCACGTCCTGAAATAATCAAAGGAGTTCTTGCTTCATCAATGAGGATAGAGTCAACTTCGTCGACAATAGCAAAAGCATGGTCTCTCTGAACCTTGTCAGCTTTATAGATAACCATATTATCACGAAGGTAATCAAAGCCAAGTTCATTGTTTGTTCCGTAAGTAATGTCGCTGTTATAAGCTTCACGACGCTCATCATTGTCAAGTCCGTGAAGAACAACGCCAATTGTCAACCCAAGATATCTATAAACCTTACCCATTTCTTCCGACTGGAATTTAGCAAGGTAATCATTAACAGTAACAACGTGAACACCGTTTCCAGCAAGTGCATTAAGGTATGAAGCAAGACAAGCAACAAGAGTTTTACCTTCACCTGTTTTCATTTCAGCGATACGTCCCTGATGAAGAACGATAGCACCAATAATCTGAACAGGATAAGGACGCTTCCCTAATACTCTGTCAGCTGCCTCACGGCAAGTTGCAAATGCATCCGGGAGAATATCATCAAGTGTCTCACCATTTGCAAGTCTTTCTTTTAAAATACCTGTCTGAGATTTCAGTTCTTGTTCAGGCATTGACTTATATTTTTCTTCAAGGTCAATTACAGCATTATTGATTGGCTCAATTCTTGCAAGTTCTTTCTTGCTGTAATTTCCAAAAATTTTATCGAGAAGTCCCATTTCACATTCCACCTTAATCAATTAGTGTTATTTTTATACATCCTATATTATATCGAATATTTAATTCAATGTCAAATCATTCATTAATTTAATATGTTGGCTTTATTGTATTTTAAAAGTTATATCATTTAAAAATATTCAAACAATTAAAATTGCATTATAGATCGGAAGAGCGTCGTGTA
>CALMXN010000377.1 GCA_937871145.1 uncultured Clostridia bacterium | reverse complement strand
GAAAGACCTGCAAGTCCACAAGCTGAAGTTCTGAGGATATCATCATCGTGGAGAGCCATTTCAATTCTCTCATAGCAATATTTATCGTGCATATAGTGGATGATGTTCAAAGTATTGATATAAAGCTTTGAAAGCCATTCGGTTATTGATTCATACCTTGACATTACTTCATCATAATCAAGATATTCTGATGTAATTGGTGCAAGAGCAGGACCAACCTGTGTGCCGTACTTTTCATCCTTACCGCCATTGATAGCGTAAAGCAATGCTTTAGCAAGATTTGCACGAGCGCCGAAGAACTGCATCTGCTTACCGATTCTCATTGCAGATACACAACAAGCAATACCGTAATCATCTCCAAATTTCGTTCTCATCAAATCATCATTTTCATACTGAATTGATGATGTCTGAATTGAAATCTTTGAACAGAACTTCTTGAAGTTCATAGGAAGGTTAACGCTCCATAGAACTGTAAGGTTTGGTTCCGGAGCAGGTCCAAGGTTAACAAGTGTATGCATAAATCTGTATGACATTTTTGTTACCAATGGGCGTCCATCAAGTGTCATACCACCAATAGCTTCTGTTACCCATGTTGGATCACCTGAGAATAATTCATCGTATGAAGGTGTTCTGAGGAAGCGAACAATTCTTAGTTTCATAATAAAGTGGTCAACGAATTCCTGAATTTCTTCTTCTGTATATCTGCCTTCAGCAAGGTCAGCTTCAGCATAAATATCAAGGAATGATGATACTCGACCGATTGACATAGCAGCACCATTCTGCTCTTTTACAGCAGCAAGGTAACCAAAGTATAGCCACTGGATAGCTTCCTTTGTGTCCTTTGCAGGCTCTGAAATATCATAGCCATATTTAGCAGCCATTTCTTTTAATTCTTTTAGTGCTTTAATCTGCTCTGAAATTTCTTCTCTTGCTCTGATTGTCGGGCTGTCCATAATATCAAATACAAGGTTTTTCTTTGCAGCTGCCTTCTGCTTTATAAGGAAATCAACACCGTAAAGTGCAACACGACGATAGTCACCAATGATTCTTCCACGACCATAAGCGTCAGGAAGTCCGGTGATAATACCTGTATGTCTTGCTACTTTCATATCATCTGTGTATGCATCAAAAACACCGTCATTATGAGTTTTTCTGTACTTGAATACGTTTGCTACATCCTTATCCATTTCCTTACCATAAGCTTCAAGCTCTGTGTAGATAAGTCTGATACCACCGAAAGGCATAATAGCTCTCTTTAGAGGCTCATCAGTCTGTACACCAACTATTTTCTCAAGGTCCTTATTAATATAACCAGCACCGTGAGATGTTATTGTTGAAATTGTCTTTTCATCAATATCATACACGCCTTTTCTTTCACGCTCAATTTTCATTTTAGCTGATAGTTCGTCCCAAAGCTGTTTAGTATCTTTTGTAGGTTCAGCAAGAAAGCTATCATCACCCTCATATGGGGTAAAATTAGAAACTATAAAGTCCCTAACATCTATTTCATTCTGCCAGTTTCCTTCATTAAACTTCATAAAAATCCTCCTGTGTTGTTAAAATATACAAAATATAATTTAATGATTATATCAAATAACCCTTACATAAGAATTATTGATTTCTTGAGCTAATTATAACATAACAATTGCTTGTAAACAATACTAAATAAGTATATTTTAATGAAATGTAAGCATATATTTTTATGCTAAATAAACAAATATATTATATCACATTGTGTAGTTTGTACATATATTTCTAAATAAGTTATATTTTTCTTAAAATAGTAGAAAAAAACGCCAAGTTAATATTTGGCGTTTTTTTATAGATCATCTGCATCCTGAACAGGTACTTCACATGGATTTTCAGGCACACCCGTATAACTTCCATTCGGATCTGTG
>CALMXN010000376.1 GCA_937871145.1 uncultured Clostridia bacterium | reverse complement strand
CTGAGTAATTAGCTCATAATTAAAAGGCTGCACATTTGTGCAGCCTTTTTGTTTTATAACTATTTAATTTCAAGTCCGCCGAAGATGCAGGTTGCATTAATTGTAACAACTGGAGCATTCGGGTCTGTTGAAGAAACGAACTTGTTGTCAACTCCACCGAGAATTGATGTATTGATAAGCTTGCATTTGACATTTGACGGAAGAACTATATCAATTCCACCGAAGATAGCAGTACAGTTTATTTCACAGTCTTCAGTAATTACTGAAGATTTTAAAATAAGGTCAACGCCACCGAAGATAGCTGAACTGTTTAAACCTTTAAATTCCTGCCCAATAAAGTTAGGCTCAGCACCACCAAAAATAGCAGTAGCATTTTCACTCTTCGGGGCTCTTGAATTGGGATCGGTAATTGACTTATGCGGTCTGAAGCTTCTGAAAATAATAGCAATTCCAACAAGAAGAAGTATTACAGGGACCATTACCTTCCACGCTTGTTTATAACTTAATACTTCACGTTCGCTCAAAAATAATAAAACACCAACTCCGACTCCGATTACATTGCCAACCTGAATACCTGTTGAAATCATACTTACAACACAAGGAATGATAATAAACAATGTCCACCATCCGTCAAAAAATACCGAACCCCACCAGTCAAGAGCTTGGCCAAGAAAAGCGATACCAAAAGCAATGAAAATCAATCCGATAAGTGTGTTTGAAATTTTATTTCTCATATTTGTTCACCTCATAAAAACATATCCCGAAGTATTCCTTCGGGATTAATTGATTAACCAAGATCAGTCATAGCAATCATTTCAGGGAAAACGTTTGCGGGTGTATCCTGAAGAAAAGTTGTATTAACGTGACCGCTTATTGTTGCGCCTTCAATAACTGTAAGAGTTGATACGTTAATGTCACCGATAATGTAAGCGTCTGACTTGAATTCAGCTTTGCCGTTGATATCGATGTTGCCCTTAACTTTACCGTTCATATCAAGGTACTGAGCAGCGATATTGCCAAGGATAAGTGAATCTCTATCAAACTTAACCTGACCCTTTGAGCTAACGTTACCCTGAATCTGTGAGCCAGCCATTGAAGCGTTATTGCAGTCGAGATTTCCGATTACTTTACCTGAAATGCTTGCGTTCTTAGTGCTGAGAACATCACCTTTGATACTTCCTTCAACAGTA
The DNA here is from genome assembly GCA_937871145.1 of uncultured Clostridia bacterium. Lineage (GTDB taxonomy): Bacteria > Bacillota > Clostridia > Oscillospirales > Ruminococcaceae > SZUA-444. The sequence continues at coordinate 2,760 of CALMXN010000376.1, read as the reverse complement.
ACGTTTGCGAAAGAACGGATATTACCTTCAATAATTGTATTTCTTGAAATAACAGTCTGCTCTTCAACATCGGTGTAAGGGGATCCAGCTACCTGACGAGCCTGAGGTTCTGATGCAGAAGTCCTAGTTTCCTGCTGTGCAGGTCTTGCGCTCTGCTGCTGATAGCCTTCGTTTCGTGCAGTATATGTACTCTGAGTATTTTCCTGTGCATATGTTCTTTGTTGTGTAGGCTGCTGAGCAACAGTCTGTTCTTTTGTTTCAGCAGGAGCAGAAGTACGCTCTAAATATCTGTCAAGATCGGTTTTCTGACCCTGATTTGATGCTTCAGTGCCGTCATCCTTAACATCTTTTTTAAGGATGTCTTTAACAGCCTGGCTGAAATTATCTTTTAAACTCATTTTAGCTCTCTCCTTTAATTTATGTATCCAAAAGTAATTGGTTTATCTTTATTTTCAAGCTTGTCAAATTTATAGCCCTGCGTCTTAAGCTTCTTAATCAGATCTTCAAGGACGGTAACAGTTGGCTGATTTGTAGGGCCTGTATGCAACAGAACAACAGCACGCGACTTGCCGTTCATTGCTTTTGTGACATTATTATAAATACTCGTCCAGTTAGCGGATGTTGATGCATCTTCTGCGCTAACATTCCAGTCGTAATAAACAAATCCGCGACGGAGCATTTCAGCAATAATCTGCTTATAGATAGTTGGGTTATATTTGTTTATGCTTCCACCTGGGAACCTGAAGATTGTTGGTTTTACGCCAGTATTTTTACATATGTAATCGTATGCAAGATAAAAGTCATCAAGGAAATTGTCAACACTTGCATAAATTTTATTATAATCGTGTGAATATGAATGGATACCTATTGAATGTCCTCGCTTGACAATTTCTTTAAGGTATTGTTTGCCCTGCTCAGATTCATTCCCGACAACAAAAAATGTTGCTTTGATGTTGTATTTATCGAGAATGTTGAGGACATCCCTTGTGTTTGATGAAGGGCCATCATCAAATGTAAGATAAACGGTATTCTTTGTTTCAACGAATTTATCAGGAGCTGTTGCATATAACTCAGGATATTTTTTCCTGTAAGCAAGTTCGCTCCCCGGGGCATTGAAATTTGCTTTATATATTTTATCTGAAAGATTTATATTGTGTTTTTTAAGACCGTTTATAAGGTCGTCAGTAGTGTAGTTGTTCATTAAAAACATGTTGCAGAAGTTATCGATTGAAGTACTGCTTATCCTGTCATTCATTACTTGCAAGGCTTCAGATTTCTTTGAAAGGTCTTTTTCAAGTTTGTTGCATCTGATAATAAAAACTGTAAGAATTATTAAGGGAACAAGAAAAATCGAAATAAGTACTGCGACTATCAGGTGCTTGAAAAATCGAACGCTTCCAAAGTACATTTAATCACTCCAAAGTTTGTAGAAGATTAAGAATTAGGATAGTACAATAATACATATTAATAATACCTTAACAATATTTTTTTGTCAAGCAAATAGCTATAAAACAATATAAAAATAGGAATATTTGTACAAAGTTTACAACTTGTCAATGCGGTTTATGGTGTTTTCTATTTCCTCCTCAAGACAGGCGTAAAACATAGTGAAAAGTATATCAACAGCGCCAAGAAGAAACATATTTTTGTTTTTAATCTCTGACAGCTCAGGGATACGGGTAAAGATAAATGCCTTGTACCAGTCAGCGTTATAAGGTGGAACAGGTTTTTTTGTCTTGACAAGCTTCTTTATTTCATCATAGCTTTCAGGTATAGTGTCAAGATAATTTCTTGCGCCCTTTGAGATGACATTATCATAAATTGCTTTAAGCTGGTCATCGGTAAGAGTTTGGTTGTTGATTGTGAGATTTTTAAGAACAGGAATTCTGATAGCAAAGCTGTATACAATAAGTGAAAGAACGTTGTTGTATTCAGGTGAACTCATTTCACTGCACTTGTCTGCGTTGATACGGAGTCCAAGCTCCTGAAGGAAGTCAATATTAGTAAGGTTATTCAGAACAACCTTAAGTACATCTTTAATATTACAGTTGTAGAAATCGTCTTCAGCAAGTGAATAAATATATTTAATTGAATTATAAAGGCTTACTCCGCTCTTGACAATTACATCAGAAATTATCGAAACTGCAGCACGCTCACTTTGAAATTCCATAATATTCTCCTTGTTATTTAAGATAAAATAATTATATTACAAAAGGGGTAAAAGTTCAATTGTTTTTCAAAAAAACTAATATAATAATAGGTGTTATACAGCATTATTACAAATATTTCAAAACCACTTTCTTTTTCAAATAAAATGTATTATAATAGTATTACTTAATTTTTGTTCAGAAGGGATATAAGTATGAATATATTAATAGTCGGTTGCGGTAAAGTCGGCTCAAATCTCGCCTCAGTTTTAATTAAACAAGGGCATGACGTTTCAATTGTTGACAGGAATGAAGAGAATTTTGATTTACTCCCTAATGATTTTAATGGATTCACTACAGTCGGCGTTCCAATTGATCTTGATGTTCTTAAAAGAGCTGGAATAGAGAGTTGCGATGCGCTTGCAGCGGTAACACCAAACGATAATATCAATATTATGGTGTGTGAAGTTGCAAAAGAGTTTTTTAATATACAGAATGTTTTTGTAAGAATATATGACCCAAACAGAGAAGAAGTTTTTTCAAGACTCGGGATGTACACAATATGTCCTACAAACCTTACAGTATCAGCAATATGCTCAGTGTTAAACCATAA
>CALMXN010000375.1 GCA_937871145.1 uncultured Clostridia bacterium | reverse complement strand
TGAGGTATCATTCTGAAAATAACAAAACTTGATATCAACGGTTTTAAAAATCTTAAAAATGTTAATATAACTCTTGATCCACAGCTGAATATTTTCAGTGGTGAGAATGCACAGGGCAAAACCAATATTATTGAAGCTATATGGATTATGTCCGGTTGTAAAAGCTTTCGAGGAACAAAAGAAAAAGATATGATTGATATAAACGGTGAAAAGGCCGATATTAATCTTTCTTTTAAAAACAATCTTCGTGAACAGATTATTTCATATTCAGTTCTGAAGAATTATCTGAAGGACAAGAATATTATTCTTAATGGCGTTAAGCTTAAATATCTTTCAAAGCTTTTCGGAAATTTAAAATGTGTAATTTTTACTCCTGAGGATTTGGAGCTTTCAAAAGGTTCACCGGATAAAAGACGTTCTTATATTGATTTATGTATTTCACAGATTAAGCCTGGTTATTTTTCCGTGATTAATAAATATGACTCTTTGCTGATGCAGAGAAATAACCTTCTCAAAAAAATCAATATGGGTATTTCACAAGCCGATGAGCTTGAGGTCTGGGATGAACAGCTTGCAAGAATGGGTTCATATATAACCCTTTTAAGATACAGCTATATAAAAAAGCTTAATGTTTTTTCAAGAAAACTTTATGATGAAATTTCAATGAATAAAGAAATTCTTGAGCTATCGTATAATTCTACTGTTTTTAAAAAGATTGAAGGCAGAACAGATTATAAAGGTGAAATGGCTGAAGAATATCTTTCTTTAATGAAGAAAAATCTTAAGGACGATTTAAAGTTTGGTTTCTCACAGATAGGGATTCACAGAGATGACCTTATAACAAAGCTTAATAATCTCTCATCCCGTGATTTTGGTTCACAAGGGCAGCAACGTTCCATTGCTCTTATTTTAAAACTTGCACAGGCGTATATTCTTCTTGAAGAAACTGATGATGCTCCTGTAATTTTACTTGATGATGTTTTAAGTGAGCTTGATGAAAACCGACAGAAATTCATTTTATCATCAATTAAGGAAATGCAGGTTATTATTACTTCCTGTACTGACCTTGATAGTAATAAAAATATTAAGCATAAGGGAAAGAATTTTATTGTTTCAGGCGGTGAGGTTTCTCAGAAAAAATAAAGGAAGTCATTAAATGTATATACATTTAGGTAATGATACAGTTATTAATACAGATAGTATTATAGGAATCTATGATATTGAGAAGACTTCAACAAGTCAGACAACAAAAGATTTCTTAAGCAATACAAAGGGCAAGAATATTGTTACTGTAAATTACGAAATGCCTAAGACTTTTGTAATCTGTGAAAATAACGGGCAGGAAACTATTTATATAACGTCAATAGCAACTTCCACTTTAAAAAGGCGATTTTTGCACAATAGTGTATATTCATAACATTATTATACTATTTGTAAATTTATAGATTTAAAAATCAAGCAAGGAGGATAAATTTTGGATAATATATATGAAAATGACACTCATGTTGATAAAAATAACAATTATGACGAGAGTCAGATTCAGGTACTCGAAGGTCTTGAGGCGGTAAGAAAACGTCCGGGAATGTATATTGGTTCAACAGGACCAAGAGGATTGCATCACCTTGTCTATGAAATTGTCGATAACTCTATTGATGAAGCTCTTGCTGGATATTGTACAGAGATTGTTGTTGACATTCTGCCTGGAGATATTATCAGAGTAAGAGATAACGGTCGTGGTATTCCTACCGGAATTCACCCGAAGGAGGGTATTTCTGCTGCGACAGTAGTATATACAATTCTTCACGCCGGCGGAAAATTCGGCGGCGGCGGATATAAGGTTTCAGGCGGACTCCATGGTGTTGGTGCGTCTGTTGTTAATGCACTTTCTGAATGGCTTGAAATCAGAGTATCAGACGGTAAAAACATATGGTTCCAGCACTTTGAACGTGGTAATTATGATGAAATATTAAAAGTAATCGGCGATACAACTAAAACAGGTACAGAAGTCCGCTTTAAAGCAGACCCTGAAATTTTTGAAACAACTGTATATGAAACAGAAGTATTGTTAAAGAGACTTCGTGAACAGGCATTCTTAAATGCTGGTATAAAAATAATATTTTCTGATCTGCGTGATGAAGCAGAGCCTTTTAATGAGGTTCTTCATTATGAAGGCGGTATCAGGAGCTTTGTTGAACATATCCATAAAACAAGAGGACTCGAAAAGCTTAATGAAGATGTAATTTATATTAATGGACAGGTTGGCACTTCCACAGCAGAAATTGCAATGCAGTATAACGACAGCTATAATGAAATTCTTATGTCTTTTGCAAACAACATTCATACTGTTGACGGTG
>CALMXN010000374.1 GCA_937871145.1 uncultured Clostridia bacterium | reverse complement strand
GATTGAAGTCGGGAAGCTGTCCTGAACTGTTGAAACATTTATTCCAATGCCGACTATTGCATATTCAAGCCCACCACTTTCAAAATCAAGTGAGGCTTCCGTAAGAATTCCGTAAAGCTTTCTGCCATTAAAATATATATCGTTGACCCACTTGATCTGTGTGTCAATATATGCAATTTTTTCAATAGCCTTTGCAACCGCCACAGCAACACTTGTTGTTATTAAAAGTGAATCCTCAACCGACAGCTTCGGTCGTAGGATTATACTCATATAAATTCCTGTAGATGACGGGGAATAAAATTCCCGCCCCATTCTTCCACGCCCCTGAGTCTGCTCCTCGGAGAGTATCACAGTACCCTCAGGTGCACCATTCTGTGCAAGCTTTTTTGCGTATGTGTTTGTGGAATCAATTGTTTTAAAAACCTGAATGTCCATATTCTTTGTCTTTTTATTAAGATATGGCTTTATACTTTCTGCTGAAATTATATCATTTTTTTCGCTAAGGCAATAGCCCTTGTTTGTTACTGCTGTTATGCTGTAGCCCTCATCCTGGAGGCTTTTAATTGCCTTCCATACAGCACTTCTTGTTACGCCAAGCTTTTCAGCAATTTTTCCACCTGAAACACTTGTGCCTTTATTACCTTCAAGATATTCAAGGACTTTATTTTTTGTATCCATATTAAAACTTCCCTTTATTTTCTTATAATGAGTTAAATATATCACATCAGTATTGTATTGTCAACATTATTTAGTAAAGTGATTGACATTAGCGCCACAGTAGTTCGATACGGCAAGCACTATCAGCACCGCTCCGCTTATCCAGGACAGATTAACGCCGGTTTTACGTGATATTCGCTGTCCTATCATGCACCCTGCTGTTATTGCAAGCAAGCCAATTGCAAAACTTAAAGCAACTGGAATCCATATATTCTGTATAGAAAGTCCGGCTGAAAAGCCAGTCGCAAGTGAATCTATTGACAGAGCTATAGCCAGAGCGAACGCTTCACTCGATGAAAGATATTTCGAATTATCAGCATCAGCTTTTGTATCATCGAGAATAATATCAATCACAAAGGAAACGTCAAAGAGCGAAAAGCTGACATTCTTCCTGCCCTTATGTTTTTTCAGATATGATTTGATTGTATTCTGAAAAAGGTTAATTACTCCAAGAGCAATAAGTAAAGTTACACTCACTATTATGCATACCTGTGGATTAATGAACTCCGAGAGTATCCGTGCAAAAAAAAGCGAACACGCAAGAAAGCCTGTTCCTGTAATGCTTATTATAAGTGCAGAAATGAAAGGAATTTTTATTTTACTAATTCCGTATGATATTGATGTTGCAAAAGCATCAATGCACACAGCAATGACAAGTAATAAAGCTGGAAGCATAAAAATCACCCCTTCAAACAGTATATGTCAAAAGGGGTTGTTTTGTTTCTTTTCCTATGCTGTTATTATCTCAAAATCTGCACCGATGAGTGTTGCAAGCTCCTTTGGTGACATTTCAATCTGTGCGCCGATTTTTCCACCGCTGAAGATAATTTTATCAAAATCAAGTGCTGTGGAGTTAATCACAGTTTTAAAAATTTTTTTCATTCCTACAGGGCTGCATCCGCCACGGATATATCCTGTTACTTTGTTGATATCCTTAACGTGAATCATTTCCACATTTTTTTCTGATACGGATTTTGCGGCTTTCTTTAGGTCAAGCTCTTCTGCGACAGGAATCACAAACACAAAATAAGTCGATTTGCCTTTTGTGACAAGCGTCTTGAAAACACGG
>CALMXN010000373.1 GCA_937871145.1 uncultured Clostridia bacterium | reverse complement strand
CAGACCAGCTTAAAAAATCGAGTGAAGAAATTTTCGGCAAGTCGGATTATGAAATTATGACTAAAGAAGACAGCGATGGAAAGAAAACAGTTATTACCTACGGCAAGGTTTGTAATATTATAAAAGACAAGAACAACGCTGACAGAGTTATTTTTGAAGTCAAGACAGACGGTTATGCAAAAGACGGTATTGATGTTCTTGTCGGTCTTGATAAAGACGGTAAGGTTCAGGGCGTGAGTGTTGTTGCTCTTGGCGAAACTCCTGGTCTTGGAACAAAGGTTAACAACAAGGACTTCCTTAAAAAATTCAAGGATAAGAAGAACTCAGATGAAATTGAAGAAGTTGACGGAATTTCCGGCGCAACATATTCTTCAAAAGGATTAAAAGCAGCTATCAAAGAGGCTGTAACACAGTTTGGAAAGAACAAGGAGGCGATTTTCAATGAGCAGTAATTTGAAGGAACTCACAAAAGGTATCATCAAAGAAAATCCTACTCTTGTAACATTACTTGGTATGTGTCCGACACTTGCTGTAACAACAATGGCAGCCAACGGAATAGGAATGGGTCTTGCAACAACATTCGTTCTTCTCGGCTCAAATATAGTAATCTCACTTATCAAGAATATTGTGCCAAAGTCAGTAAGATTGCCTGTATATATCGTTGTAATTACAGGCTTCGTAACAATCATAGATTTTCTATTAAAGGCTTATATTCCAGGTCTTCATTCAGCACTTGGAATATTCCTTCCTCTTATAGCAGTTAACTGTATAATCCTCGGCCGTGCTGAAGTTTTTGCTTCAAAAAATAGTGTTGGCAAGTCAATCCTTGATGCTATCGGAATGGGGATTGGATTTACATTAGCGCTGTTCACAATGGGTACTATCCGTGAAATATTTGGCGCAGGTGCATGGATGGGTATGAAGATACCTGTTCTGAGCGTTAATCCGATGTTAATATTCATTATGCCAGCTGGTGGATTCTTTGTACTTGGCTGCGTTATTGCGGTTGTCAACAAGCTTGCAAAGAAAAAGCCACCAAAGGAAATCAGCTGTGCAAACTGTCCTAATGCTGAAGCCTGTGGTGTGAAAGGAGATAATGAATAATGAAAGAAATCTTTGTAATTATCCTCAGTGCAATGCTTATAGATAACTTTGTACTTTCAAAATTCATGGGTATATGTTCTTTCCTCGGTGTATCAAAAAAGATTAACAGTGCTGTCGGAATGGGGGCTGCTGTTGTATTTGTAATGGTTTGTGCAACTCTTGTTACATTTCCTGTTTATACACTTCTTCTCGAGCCAAACGGACTTGAATATTTGAGAACACTTGCATTTATTCTTATCATTGCTCTGTTTGTTCAGCTTGTTGAAATTGTACTTAAGAAAATTGTTCCGCCACTTTATAAGGCACTTGGAGTATACCTCCCACTTATCACAACAAACTGTGCTATTCTCGGCGTAACACTTATTAATATTGATAAGGAATTGTCATTCGGCGGAGCTGTTGCTAATGCTTTCGGTGGTGGACTTGGATTTACACTTGCTTTGCTTCTGTTCTCTGGCGTACGTTCAAGAATGGAAACCTGTAACGTCCCTGAAACTTTTAAGGGAGTGCCGATCACTTTAATTGCGGCTTCAATTGTTTCCTTAAGCTTTATGGGATTTGCAGGAATGCTTTAATACAGATAGTATTAACGAAGATATAATATACAGAATGGGGATTTAAAATGTTTCAAACTTACATTCTACCGATAATAATCTTTGCTGTTCTTGGAGTTGCTGCCGGGGTACTTCTGACAGTTGCCTCAAAGGTATTTGCAGTAAAGACAGATGAAAGACTCGATGAACTGAATGAAGCTCTGCCACAGATCAACTGCGGTTCCTGTGGATATTCAGGTTGCGGTGATTATGCATCAGCTATCCTTAATGGAGCACCAACGAATATGTGTAAGCCAGGTGGGGATAAAGCATCACAGAAAATCAGTGAAATTATGGGCGTTGAATTTGCTGATGTTACAGAAGAAGTTGCTTTTGTACGATGTGCGGGTACTTGTAACACAACAACGTGGAAGTATAATTATGACGGTGTTCAGACCTGTAAGGCTTCAAACAGATTTTATAACGGAAGCAAAACCTGTACAAGTGGTTGTCTTGGTTTTGGCGACTGTGTACGTACCTGTCCTAATGATGCAATCTCCATAAAAGATGGTATTGCTGTTGTTGATCCGTCAGTTTGTGTTGGTTGTTCAATGTGCGTAAAGGAATGCCCGAACAATCTTATTACTATGAAGCCAGCAACACAGAAAATTGATGTTGTATGTATGTCAACAGCATTGGGTAAGGTTACAAAAGCGATCTGCAAGTCAGGTTGTATCGGTTGTAAAATATGCGAAAAGAAATGTCCTTCAGAGGCAATCAAGGTTGAAAACAACTTTGCAACCATTGATTATTCAAAATGTACTCAATGTGGAATATGTGCTGAATCCTGTCCGGTTGGTGCAATTCAGAAAGCATAAGAAGCTAATTAGCGTAAGCTTTCATAATAAACAAAAACAACCCTGTTTCACAACAGGGTTGTTTTTTATGTAAAAAGGAGTTATTCTGCCGTGCCATATATTGTGATATTGTGTCTGCAAACAATATCAAAAATATAAAGGGGACGCGGCATGTATTGGGGTTAGTGAAAAAATAATTGTGGCTGTTATTTTTTTCACTAACTATATTGTAGAACTCAAATGTGTTGATTTTGTGAAAGGTTAGAGATAGATTACTGAAAATTGTTTATACTTTTTTCTTTTAGTATTCGACCGTTCTTTAAAAGTTCCCTCAATTCATCACTGTTGTTATCTTCAAGTGCATTTCGGTACTCGGTCAGGTGCTTTATAATAGTATCAATCTCAGTCACCAATGGTGCTGAATTCATAAGGAATAGATCCGTCCACATATTCTCATTCAATCGCGCTACTCTTGTAAGATCCTGAAAACTCCCAGCAGAAAATCCACTCTGCTGCTGAGCAGTCGGGCTCTTTATATATGAGCTTGACACAATGTGTGCAAGCTGTGAGGTGTATGAAATTATTCTGTCGTGCTCATCCGGTGTAGTAACTACAAATTTCTTGAATCCAATTGTTTTGGCAAACTCTTTCAGGTTTTCAACAATTTCTTTTGGTGTATCTTCACTTGGAGTAGAAATAAAGCTTGCGTTGTCAAACAAGGTTTCAAGTGAAAAATCATAGCCTGAAAATTCACGCCCAGCCATAGGATGACAGCCTATGAAAAATACTCCCTTTTCTTTCAGAATATCAGAAACAGAAGATACTATTTCGCCCTTGACTCCACATAAGTCAAGAACAATACTACCTTTTTTAAACTTATCGGCATTATTTCTTATGAATTCAATAGTCTGTTTTGGATGAAGGCAGACTATTGTCATATCCATTTCAGAAAGCCTAATTGAAGATATTATATCTTTAATCGAGCCATCTGCTTTTGCTGAATTGAGTGTATCTTTGTTTACATCAATTCCAAAACAGCTATGCGCAGTTCGTTTGGATATTGCTTTGCAGAAAGAACCACCAATAAGCCCGAGGCCAACTACACATATATTCATTGCTTAGACCCTTCTGCTTTCAAACTCAGCCATTCTCTTGACTTTGAGCATAATAGCGTCAAACTGTTCAGGAGTCAATGACTGTGCACCGTCACATAAAGCAGCCTTTGGATTGTTATGTACTTCAATCATAAGACCATCCGCACCAACAGCAACAGCAGCCTTTGAGAGTGGTTCAACAAGCCAAGGCAAACCAGTGGCATGACTTGGGTCAACAATTACAGGAAGGTGGGACAATCTCTTTAAAACAGGAACCGCAGAGATATCTAATGTGTTTCTTGTAAAGGTTTCAAAGGTTCTGATTCCGCGTTCACAAAGGATAACATTATCGTTACCACCAGCCATAATGTATTCGGCACTCATAAGGAATTCTTCAATTGTGTTTGCAAGTCCTCTTTTTAATAGTATAGGCTTGTTGCAATGTCCAAGCTCTTTTAAGAGTTCAAAGTTCTGCATATTTCTTGCGCCGACTTGTATTACATCAACATCATTGAAAAGATCAAGATGACGCACACTCATAATTTCTGTTACAATAGGAAGCCCTGTGATTTGCTTTGCTTTAACGAGAATTTCAATTCCATCACCGTGAAGTCCCTGGAAAGCATAAGGTGATGTTCTTGGCTTAAAAGCACCACCACGGAGGAATTTTGCTCCGCTTGCCTTAACAGCCTTCGCAATTTCTATAACCTGCTCCTCGCTTTCAACAGAACAAGGTCCTGCAATGACTGAAAAAGTATCCTTGCCAATAATAGCATCCTTAACTTTAATTTCAGTATCCTGTGGGTGGAACTTTCT
>CALMXN010000372.1 GCA_937871145.1 uncultured Clostridia bacterium | reverse complement strand
TATAATAAACTATCCTCACAACTTGAAGATATAATAACACTTACTGAAATCGCTATTGAGGAAAATAGTGATCAAGAAGAACAACAGGATATTTTGAACGAAATAAAGCAATTTAAAAATAATCTTGAAGTGCAGACTCTATCCACGCTTTTGACTGGTGAATATGACAGCAATAATGCAATTCTGACTTTTCACGCTGGTGCCGGTGGAACAGAGGCTCAGGACTGGGTTGAAATGCTATTCCGAATGTATACAAGATGGGCAGAAAGACATAACTATAAGGTGAAAACGCTCAATTATCTTGATGGTGATGAAGCGGGAATAAAAAGTGCTTCAATCCTGATTGAAGGCACAAATGCTTATGGATATATGAAGTCCGAAGCAGGTGTACACAGACTTGTAAGAATTTCTCCTTTTGATTCATCAGGAAGAAGGCATACATCTTTTGCATCTGTCGAAGTTATGCCAGAAATTAATGATGATGCTAAAATTGAAATACGGACAGAAGATCTTCAGGTTGATACCTACAGAGCAAGTGGAGCTGGTGGACAGCATATCAACAAAACCGACTCTGCAGTAAGAATTACGCATCTTCCTTCTGGAATTGTTGTTTCATGTCAAACACAGAGAAGTCAGTTCCAGAATAAAGATTACGCAATGAAAATGCTCAAGTCAAAACTTCTTGAAATAAAAGAAAGAGAACATCTTGAAAAGATTGAAGATATAAAAGGTGTTCAGAAGGAAATAGCCTGGGGCGCACAAATACGTTCATATGTATTTATGCCATATACTCTTGTAAAAGATCACAGAACAAACTTTGAAATCGGAAATGTCAATGCTGTAATGGACGGTGACCTTGACGGATTTATAAACGCTTACCTCAAAGCACTCAGCCTTGGTACATTAAATCAATAAAAAAATCAACACCTTAAAGTTTATTACTTTAAGGTGTTTTTTATTAGTCTTCCAAAGCTTTTACAGCTTTTGTCATTATTGCACATTCGAGACGCTTTTTCTGAAGCTCACATGATAACTTATGAGCTTTATGGATATCGTTCTCATAATTATAGTTGTTTGCGTTGCATCCACCGCTACAATAGAACTTTGCCCAGCATTTTGTACATTCAGGCTTTGAATATATATGTGCATCAGCAAATTCCTTTTTAATGTCCATATTGAATGTTCCGTCAGAAAGATTACCCATTTTGTATTCTTCCTTACCAACAAACTGATGACAAGGATAAATATCACCGTCTGGTGTTACTGCCACATATTCGTTGCCGCAACCACAGCCTCTTAATCTCTTGATTGCGCAAGGGCCCTGATCAAGGTCAAGCATAAAGTGGAAGAAGTTACAGCGGAATTTATCTTTGTTGATTTCCATAAGCTTTTGTGAAAGCTTTTCATATTCAGCAAAAATAACAGGCAATTCTTTTTCAGTTATTGCATAAGGATCTTCAGGGCTACCGGTTACAGGCTCAACAGAAACCTGGTCAAAACCCTGCTCATACAGATGAATTACATCATTTGAGAAGTCAAGGTTATATTTTGTGAAAGTACCACGTACGTAGTAATCCTTGTCCCCTCTTTTATCAACAAGATCTTTAAAGCTTTTAATAATCTTATCATAACTTCCTGAACCGTCAACACGCTTTCTTACTCTATCATTGACTTCTTTTCTTCCGTCAATAGAAAGTACAACGTTTGACATTTCCTTATTTATAAAATCAATCTTGCTGTCATCAAGCAGAATACCATTTGTTGTTATAGTAAATCTGAATTTCTTGTTGTATTCTTGTTCTCTACTTCTTGCATATTCAACGACTTGCTTAACAACATCAAAATTCATAAGTGGTTCCCCACCGAAGAAGTCAAGTTCAAGATTCTGTCTGTCGCCTGAATTTTCAAGTAGGAAATCAATCGCCTGCTTGCCAACTTCAAGTGGCATAAGCTTTCTACCCTCGCCGAAGTCACCTGTTGAAGCAAAGCAATACTCACAGCGAAGATTGCAATCGTGAGCAATATGCAGACACATTGCTTTTACTGGTGAAGCAACAGAATTCTTTGCATATTTTTCATAGTCATCAGGTGAAAAAAGAATTCCGTCATTATAAAGCTGAACAATTTCATCAGATCGGAAGAGCACACGT
>CALMXN010000371.1 GCA_937871145.1 uncultured Clostridia bacterium | reverse complement strand
AATCTTACTGCGGGGTTTCTTTTTATTCAATTAATGACTACTGAACAAGTACAACTTTCGGACCGTACGTCATCCGCAGCCGGAAATTGAATAGCAACCACAAAAGGGCGCACTGAATTTTCCTCAAATTCAGCACGACGATTGACATGGCTACGCTGTGGGAAATCGTCGGTTCCAGTCTTGTGGTAATGAGGCCGAGACCGCATTTCCGCTTTGCCAGACTGAACCTGCGTTCAACCTCCACACGCTCGCATTCGTCGATGTAATCCTGCTTTTTATCTCGAAGCTCATCTTTCTTCGGTCTGCCCAAAGCAGGTCCCGAAAGCCGTATATGATGAAGCTTGCAGTAAGCAAGATTGTCACGGTTTCTGTATATCTTATCCGCCAATACCCGACTCGGGTATCGCCCGGTGCGTTTTCGGTACCGTTCTACCATATCCTTCAGATTCATTGCCTCGTTGTAGGCATCGAAGGACATCACCTCAAGACGTGTCCAGCCGTCTTCAACGCTGATGTCAAGCTTTGCCCCAAATTCCACGGGTTTACCGGCCTTGCCTCTTACGATTGGTCGGATGAACGGCTGACTCAGACTGACAATCCTGTCAGGGACACTATGAGCCTTGTTGTCATACATGAACTTTTGCTGTGCGTAGATATTGCGGATAACCTCAAGCTTCTTTACTTGTTTGGAGCTCAGCTCTTTGCCGTCTGCGTGCATAGCGTCTATGCTTTTGAGGTTGCGATCGAGATATCCAAGCTGCTTTCTCGTGGCTTTGCGTATTTTATTAGCGGTTTTCTTCTTTGTACGTGCTATATTCAGATAATCCTTGTGAGCTTGCTTGCGATAAGTGCGGGGCTTTTTACCTTCGCCGGGGATATGCAGCTCGTCAATGATTTTCTCCGTTGCTTCACGGGCTTCGTTCAGCAGGGATGTGTCCTGTGGATATTTTATGTTTGACGGTGCGCAGGTCGCATCGACGATCATCGTTCCACCGTTTCCGGGTTCGTCGTCATCGTTGTTATCTTGAGGCTCCTCGCTCCTCGCACCGGCAATAATCATCTCGTTGATTTCACCCAACACCTCTGGCGTCAGTCTCTTGCGGAAATATACCATCAGCGACGGGTCAAACGGCAGCTTGCTGTCGTCATATTCTTTGTATCCACAGAAATATTGCAGATATGCGTTTTCCTGTATCTGGAGTGCTATTTCCACATCGGAGTAACCGTACTCAGCCTGTATGATGCAAGCTCCAAGTGCCAACCTGAGAGGTTTGGCAACGTTGCCTTTACGGTTCGCAAATAGCTTCGCGTACCGTTTTTCTATCTCCACCCACGGTATCATCTGAGCCTTTTTGACCCATCTGTTTTCCGGGCTGAGTCTCATGCCTACCGGCTGACCGAATTCGTTTATGCTTATCTGTCTGTTCTCAAATTTGTACACTAACCATCACTCCAAGTGCAGGCTTTTTCGCCCGTTTTCGCGTTTTTCCTTGCACTTATTGTACCATATTTAAGGCGATTTGTCTTGTGTTTTCAATGGTTATGGAGTTATTCAGTGGACATTATGTAATCGCTCTGCTTCATAAGCTCTCCTTTCACAGGTCCGC
>CALMXN010000370.1 GCA_937871145.1 uncultured Clostridia bacterium | reverse complement strand
ACTGGAATTATCAACGGCATATTCGGTTCGGGTGGTGGAATGATTGTTGTTCCACTGCTTGAAAAAGCAGAAATTGAACCTCACAAGGCGCATGCAACATCTATTGCTATAATTCTTCCACTAAGCATTGTCACAACAATATTGTACCTTAAAAGCGGAAACTTTCAATTCAGCGACGCTTTAAAATTTATTCCGGGTGGAATAGCAGGAGCATTACTCGGATGCCTGTTCCTCAGGAAAATCCCGACAAGGATTTTAAAGAGAGTTTTTGGTGCTTTGATAATTTTTGCAGGTGTAAGGATGTTGCTCAGATGAATTTTATAGTTGTACTTATTGTTTCCTTTTTGACAGGAATTTCTGCTTCAATGGGACTTGGCGGTGGAATGGTGCTGATAATTTATTTATCAGCTTTTGCTGGGGTAGACCAGCTTTCAGCACAGGGAATAAACCTTGTTTTCTTCATACCTATTGCGTTAATTTCGCTTATTATTCATACTAAAAACAAGCTCATAGAATGGAAAAAAATCGCCCCGCCGATAATCTGCGGAACGATTGGTGTTTTTATCGGAAGCCTTTTAGCAAACAAGCTTGGTTCAGACATACTGTCAAAGCTTTTTGCAGGCTTTTTGATTATTATTGGGATAAGGGAGCTTTTTGCTAAGACTGATTAGCCTTAGTTTTTCTGTATCCTAAATAGCTTTCAAGGATAATGGTCGCCGCAACAGCATCAACAACAGCCTTGCGTTTCTTCCCTCTTGTGTTGGTTTCATTAAGAATATTGTGTGCAGAAACTGTTGTGCTACGCTCGTCCCAAAGTTCAACAGGCATACCAACAAGCGTTTTGAGCTTTTCAGCAAACAAGGCGCATTTTTCTGCCCTTGGACCGATTGTTCCATTCATATTCTTCGGATAGCCGACAACAATGCCTTCAACTTCAAACTCCTTTGCCTTTTGGGCAACTTTCTCTACGCAGTTGTCAAAGTTACGCTCAGAAATTACGCCAGCAGGAGAAGCGAGAAATTCAGTTTTGTCGCAGACAGCAAGTCCTGTTCTTGCATCGCCGAAATCGACAGCCATTATTTTCATTATGTTTCCCCTTCTGCTATTTCTTCCACCAGTCCTGATAGGCAATAGTCAAATTCTTTTCATCAAGATGGCTTGCATCATTCTGATAAACTACGCTTGGATTAAGGTCATCGTCAAAGGTAAGCTTGCATACTCCGGTATTTTCGCACCAGTCAAGAGTGCTAAGCTCTTCAAAGTTCACTTTATTTGCAAAGCAAAGAAAATTCCTTATTGCACAACCGTGTGATACAATTGCAACTGTCTTATCCTTGTTGGCTTGAACAATTTCAAGCACAGATGTTTTCATTCTGTTGTAAACCTCACGCATACTCTCGCCTTGTTCAATTTCAAACTCATGGTGATGATTAAGCCATAAGTCGTGAGCCTTGGGGAAAAGCACAGAAAGCTCGTCCCAAAGCTGACCTTCAAACAATCCGCCGTTGATTTCCATTAAGCCGTCAACCTTATTGATCTCAAGATTATGATATTTGTTGACAGCCTTTGCTGTTTCTATAGTTCTTATTAGTGGGCTTGAATAAAGCGTGTCAAGCTTTATATTCTTAAAGCGTTCAGAAAGAGCATTTAGCTGTGCGTAGCCTTTTTCAGTCACTCCGCAATCAATTCTCCCCTGAAATACACGGGAGATGTTACCTTCTGCCTCTGCGTGTCTTACTATATATACTGTGGTCATATTTTCATTCCTTTGTATTTACCAAGGCTGAACCTTGCCTGTTAATTCTGATAATTTTTCTATCTTATTGTCGTCGAGGTACTTGTTAAGTCCGTCAACAATTTCAAGCGGTGCATACGGATTTGTGAAGATTGCAGCGCCGACCTGAATTGCGCTTGCTCCAGCAAGAATCATTTCAACAGCATCCTCCCATGTTGTAATTCCACCCATTCCTATAACAGGAATTTTAACAGAATTTGCAACCTGCCATACCATTCTTACAGCAACAGGGAAAACTGCCGGTCCTGAAAGTCCGCCGACATTATTCTTTAAAATAGGTCTGCGGGAGTTTATATCAATTTTCATTCCGAGGAGAGTGTTTATGAGTGAAACACTGTCTGCACCCTCAGCCTCAACAGCTTTTGCTATGGAAGCAATGTCGGTTACATTAGGTGAAAGCTTTACTATAAGAGGCTTTTTTGTAGCAGCACGGACTTGTTTTGTTATACCTGCTGCACCGTCGGTTGTTGTGCCGAAAGCAACTCCGCCTTCTTTAACATTCGGGCAGGAAATATTAAGCTCAATCATATCGACATCAGTGTCGTCAAGCTTTCTTGCAATTTCAACACATTCGTTAATAGTTGAACCTGCTATATTTGAAATAATAACAGTGCCCTTTGTCTTAAGGTTTGGTAATTCAATCTTTATAAAATGGTCAATTCCAGGATTCTGAAGTCCGACGGAATTAAGCATTCCCGCTGGAGTTTCAGCAATACGCGGTACTGGATTACCTGGGCGTTTTGTTATTGTTGTTCCTTTTACACTTATTCCGCCAAGCTTTGAAAGTGGATAGAAACGCTCGTATTCTCTTCCGTAACCAAAAGCACCTGAAGCAGGAATAACAGGGTTTTTGAATTCAACACCTGCAATTTTAACAGATAAATCAGCCATTACCAGATAACCTCCTTACTGTTAAATACCGGACCGTCCTGACAGACGTGAGCCATATATTCTTCGCCGTTTCTGACGGTTTTACAAGCACAGACAAGACAAGCACCAACGCCACAGCCCATTCTCTCTTCAAGTGAAACCTCAGTAACAATTTCATTTTCATCAGCAATAGCAACAATTGCTTTGAGCATTGGGTGAGGTCCACAGGCATATATCATATCAGGCTTTTCATTTGCTATATATTCTTTTAAAGCCTCTGTAACAAAGCCCTTTTTACCGGCTGTT
This sequence comes from uncultured Clostridia bacterium, assembly GCA_937871145.1. Taxonomy (GTDB): domain Bacteria; phylum Bacillota; class Clostridia; order Oscillospirales; family Ruminococcaceae; genus SZUA-444. Next base: position 7,507 of record CALMXN010000370.1, on the reverse strand, counting down.
CCGTCATCTGTGCAAAGTATTGTGTTTGCGCCAGTATCAGCAAAATCCTTTTGGAGGATTGCAATTGAGGCATTCCTGAATCCACTTATCACAGTAGCATTCTTTCCGTAATATTCACAAAGAGCAAGCATTGGAGGAGTTCCTATTCCGCCACCGATACATACGACTTTCTTCTCCTTATCAAGAAGCTTAAAGCCGCCACCGCCGAGAGGGCCGACTATATCAATAATCTCATTAACATTCTTTTTTGCAATTTCTTCGGTGCCCTTGCCTCTTACTTCAAAGACAATGCGGATTGTTCCCTTTTCCTTATCAATTGAAGCAATGGAAATAGGTCTGCGGAGTGTATGTCCGTCAGCCAAAATATGAACGAACTGCCCAGGTACTGCAATTTCAGCAATTTCCTTGCAGAGAATTGTCATATCATAAATTCCCTTTGCTATTGACATTTTATTGATAATAGGATACTTGCCCTGAGTGTATCTCATTTTTTCACCTCAAGTTTTCTATAAAATTATAATGTAATTTTCTTAACATATGTCATAATGTCTTTTTTCATTCTTATAACCTCGCGGAGAGCTGCTGCTGCGAATTCCTTTTGGTCACAGCCTTCCTTCTGATAAGCACACATTACTGCTCTTGAAGAATTGACAATTGCACCGAGTCCGTTTTTATCAAATGCCTTAGCAACGCCTTCTGCTCCGCCGCCCTGTGCACCATAGCCCGGTACCAAAAAGAAAGTATGTGGCAAAGCTTTTCTCATTTCTTCAAGCTGCTGCGGGTATGTTGCGCCGACAACTGCACCAACAGAAGAATATCCGTATTTGCCCATTGCCTGTGCTCCCCATTCCTCGCACATATCGCCCATTACACCATATACAGTCTTATCACCGATAAGCTTGTCCTGTAATTCGCCAGAAGATTTATTTGAAGTCTTGACAAGGACAAATATACCCTTGTCATATTCATTACAAGCATTTATAAGTGGAGAAATTCCGTCAGTTCCGAGATAGCCGTTTACTGTGAGAGCGTCTGCACCGAAAGCCTCAAAGGAATTGTTATGAATCTTAGTCTGACCAAGGTATGCTGTTGTATAAGCTTCCATAGTAGCACCAATGTCATTTCTCTTTCCGTCAACCATAACAAACATGCCTTTTTCCTTTGCATATTCAATGGTCTTATAAAGAACCTTTATTCCCTCATAGCCATACATTTCATAATATGCTGACTGTGGCTTGATAGCAGGAACAACATCAGAAATTGCATCAATAATTTCACGGTTAAAATGTCCGATTGCTCTTGCTGCACCTTTTAAAGTTTCACCATACTTTAAAAAATATTTCTGCTTAATAAATTCAGGCACATAATCAATCTTCGGATCAAGCCCTACTACTTTGGATTTTGTGTTTCAGCAATTTTTTCAATTAATCTGTTGAATGACATCTGAAATTCTCCTTTAAAAATTATTTGAACTGACTTTTAATTTATATAAATAATAGTATTTATTATATTTTACACATAGATTTGCTTTTTATTTTTTTGTATCAAACTCATAATCACAATATGCACAGAAGCCGAGATGGTCTTCATCAAGCTTTCCGCAATTAGGGCAGGTAAAACTTGCTGTTATTTTTCCATAACCACAGGTTTTGCAGACTGTTACGCCCTCGCCAAGATATTCACCACATTCAGGGCAACAGACCTTGTCATACTCATCGTAGGATAACTCGCCATCCTCGGTAAGTTCTTCTTCAAGCTCTTCGCTGGTTATTTCGGGTACCGCATCGTCACTATCGCAGGTATCCTCAGCAATGCCTACTTCAACTTCATCTTCTTCTGAATCTTCCTCATTGCTTTTAATCTCATTGATTTCATCAAGAATATCTGAATCTTCAGACCGGAATAATTTTTTAAAAATGCCCATAATGTTAACCCTCCCATAAATTATTTGTCGCTGAATATTATTCTGCCTTTTGATATTGTGTATTTAACCTTGCCTTTAAGCTTTTCGCCCTTAAAGACAGAGTTTTTCGATTTAGATAAAAGCTTCTGTGGTTCAACCGTCCATATTTTATCAAGGTCAACAACTGTAAGATCAGCTATGCTGCCTTCTTTTAAAGTCAAAGCCTCAAGCTTTAAAACCTTTCTTGGATTTTCGCTCATAAGTCTTACTATATCAGTAAGAGTAGCTTTTTTATTTTCATAAAGCTGTGTCAAAGTCACAGCGAGTGAGGTTTCAAGTCCTACAACACCATTCGGCGCTTTTTCAAAATCAGCTTTAGCTTCTTTTGTATGCGGAGCGTGGTCGGTAACAATACAATCTATCGTTCCGTCAAGGACAGCATTAAGAATAGCCTTTCTGTCAGCTTCTGTTCTGAGTGGTGGGTTCATTCTGTAATCAGCATCACGGCTTAAAAGCTTTTCCTCTGTATAGGTGAAATAATGTGGACAGGTTTCTGCTGTGACATTATAGCCATTTTTCTTTGCATCTCTGATAAATTCAACAGAACCTTTTGTGGAAACGTGTGCAATATGAATATGAGCATTACATGAAGCCGCAAGTGCAATCTCACGTGCTGTGATATAATCTTCACTTGCTCTGTCCATTCCCGCTACGCCGAGAATAAGTGAGGTCTTGCCCTTGTTCATTATTCCCTTGCCAATGATATTTAAATCCTCACAATGAGAAATTACAGTAAGTCCGTTATCGTTTGATAATTCAAGAGCCTGACGCATAAGCTCTGCATTTTCAACAGGTCTTCCGTCATCAGATATTGCTATTGCTCCTGCATTTTTTAAAGCTATATAATCGCAGAGCTGATTGCCGTTCATTCCCTCTGTTATACAGGCAACAGGAAAAACGTCAACACCAGTGTTCTTTGCTTTATCAATGATATATTCAATAGTTTCAACGCTGTCAATACGTGGGTTTGTATTCGGCATACACGCAACACCAGTAAATCCACCTGCTGCTGCTGAGGCTGTACCTGTGACGATATCCTCCTGCTGAGTGAAGCCAGGATCACGAAGATGAACGTGCATATCGAAAAGCCCTGGGCATACCATAAGCCTGCCTTTTCCGTCAATGACAGTTTCAGCACTTTGTGTAATATCTTCTGACACTGCTGATATTTTACCGTCAGTTATTGCGATATCTGTGAGCTTTTCAAAGCCTTGTATACTATCGACCGCAAGAACATTTTTCAAGAGAATATCCATTTTGGCTCCTTTTTATCTCAAGTCTTTTATTTCTTTGCTTTTCCGAGGAATGCAGCACCAATGATACCAGCGTCATTTCCAAGCTTTGCTATGACAATTTCAGTATTCTTAGGTGAGTTCTTTGTGTAAACTTCCTTTGCAACAAGTTCTTTAACAGGCAACAATAAAGCGTCGCCTTCGTTGCAGACTCCCCCGCCTATGCAAAGAATTTCAGGCTGGAATATATTAATCATATTTGTAAGACCTACTGCAAGGTACTTTATATACTTATCAACAACTTCTTGTGCTGACTTGTCGCCTGCCCTCATAGCGTCAAAAGCAAGACGGCCTGTTACTCTTCCGTCTTCTTCTGCCTTTACCATTTCAAACATTTTGCTTGACTTGTCAGCTTCCATAGCTTCCTTTGTCATTCTGATCAGACCTGTTGCTGATGAATAAGCCTCAAAACAGCCTTTTCTTCCGCATGAGCATTGTGCTCCGTCAACCTCAATAACAGTATGACCAAGTTCTGCACCAGCATAGTTAAAGCCAGCATAGATTTTTTTATCAATAATGATTCCTCCGCCTACTCCTGTTCCAAGAGTAATGCATACAGCACTGTTTGAGCCTTTTGCTGCACCAGCAAGGAATTCACCATAAGCAGCTGCATTTGCATCATTTTCAACATACACAGGCTTGTTGATAGTTTCCTGAATAAGAGCAGCAAGTGGCGTGTTTAAAAAGCCTAAGTTGTTTGAATATTCAATTACACCAGTATCGCTGTTTGCTGTTCCCGGTGAGCCAACGCCAATCCATTCAACGTCATCTATTGAAATTCCAGCTTTTGTTGCAGCTTCAATTGCTGTTTTTGCCATATCATCTGCTATAAGCTTTGCTGCACGAGGGCAATTAGTCCTTGTCTTCGCTTTTGCAAGAATATTGAATTCTTCATCAACAACTCCAGCTGAGATATTTGTTCCACCGAGGTCAATACCAATATAATACTTTTTCATAATTAATTTCTCCTTTATATTCTTACTGTTGACATGTGGTTTGACGCACTTCATATCACCAGAAAATTCACATATTTGTAATTATTTCCATTAAGATAATTGAAAGTTTAAACATAAATATTATAACATTTCAACCAATAAAAGTCAATGAAAACAACCACCGCAAAGGCTCATAGAAGCGCTTTAAAAGTATAATTTTTGCATTGACGTTTTAGTAATATTATGATATTATAATTTCACTTGGGGGTGTAGCGCAGTTGGGAGCGTGCTTGAATGGCATTCAAGAGGTCAGGGGTTCGATCCCCCTCATCTCCACCAAGAATGAAGGTGTAGCTCAGCTGGTCAGAGTACCTGCTTGACATGCAGGGGGTCGGTGGTTCAAGCCCACTCATCTTCACCACAAATTAAGAGTACAGCTATACGCTGTACTCTTTTTGTTTTTTTATATGTTCATTAAATATTGACGAAATTTTTACATTAGTGTATAATTATGTTAAAATACGGAGGTGCATCATTTGGAAAATAAAACATATATTTTTGAAAGAATAAAAGCAAAGCCAGATTTTATTTATGTGATTAATGATGATTTTTATGCTTTTGGCAGTCAAACTTGTTTTATTGCTAATAAGTACTACTCATTTGTAAAAGAGGCGTATGAAAATTATCAAAAAGCAATTACGAGCACAGATGAAAATCTAATAAAAGAATGCTATAAGAAAGTTTCGCACGAAGCAAAGAGAATTAGAGCAGAGTTCATTGAATCAACCGGCAAAGAATTCCATACGAAAGTCAAAGATTTTGATAAGTATAATTTTACTGGCAAACAAATGGAAGATTTAAAAATTCAATTACAGCAAAGAGAAGAAGTATATACACAATTTATTAAGTAAATTTAATGCAAAAAATAGTATGCCGCATATTACACTACATGGTCTAAGACATTCTTTTGCCTCTGTTGCAATCAATGAAACAAATACACCTATGATAATCATTGAAAACATATTAGGACACTACGATTCAAGAATGATACATGAACGCTACGGACATATTTACGATGATAGAAAAGCTGAAGAAATTAAAAAAATCAGCAATGCTATTAACAATTCTGATTTGTCAGGTGGGAAAATGGTTAAGGTGTTACGAAAAAAGAAATAGCAACAAAAAGCTCAAGTCCTTTCCAGACTGGAGCTTTTTTGTACCCGCACATTCCCCTCACTGTGCAAAATGTGCATTTCATATGTAAACTACTATATAATTTGATATATTAAACACTTCCCATTTCTTTTGCACATTTTGCACATAGGTGTTTTATTAAAGCAGAATTAACTAAGAATCTTTCTGAAATTCTTATAACAAAGAACTATGAAGAACTTGCAGGAGATAACTCATTCTTCTCTGTAATAAAAAGAAATTCTCAGGATAAGAATGAGCAGAATCCAGTTGTATATGATATTTGTGATTAAAAAGAATAAAATACTATTGGATGAAAACATATATAATGATTATTTTGTATTACGAATCAAAGGAGAGAAAATGAATAGCAATGTATTTATCCCTTTAAATGAAAAGGACTTATATGAGAAAATGGTTAAAGAAAAATTCATAGGGCAATTATCTTTTGATGAAAATTTGTTACATTGGAGTTTGCCAAATGGAATTACAATTAATATTGTAATCAATAATCAACCACACGAAGGTTCAGACGTGTGCTCTTCCGATCTATTTATCAGGATTTGACCGATATAAACAATGGCCAGACATTCTGGATAATTAAGAAAAGAAAATTCATTTTTGAACCGTTGCCTATTATAATTGAAAAAGAAGAATATAAATCTTTTTCTGAAAAAAAGAAAAAAAGATATTTTATTTTATAATCCTACTGCATTAACAGCGTGTATTGATTCAAGATCCGTTAAATATTATGACAGTTCCAAGGGAGAAAAGCCACCTACTTTAGATTCTGCTGTTGATATAAATGAGGCTGAAAAAGTTGTTGAAGAACACAAACCTGAAAAAGAAAATTCAATTACAACCACCCCATCAGTAACAACTGATAGTAAAGTCACAACAGGTAAACAACCTTATCAAACAACAGTTACTATTAAAGCACATACGATAAGTTTATCTTCAGCTACAAATAAAACTCTTGTGTGGACTTCAAGCAGACCTGATATTGCCAGTGTTGATAGCAATGGAATTGTTACGGCTATCTCTCCAGGCAAAGCAATTGTTACAGCAATCACAACAGACGGAAGCAAATTTTCGGCGAGTTGTATGGTGACAGTTAATTAATCACTTTAAATATATTGACACATTTGGACATAGCTGTTAATATTTAGATATAACAAAATAGATGTTAGAAATTAAATCAACTGACGTAAAGGAGCCTGGTATGAAAAAAATCTTTGTTCTATTAACTGCATTAGTTATTAGTTTAAGTCTAATTGGGTGTGACAAGAATTCAACGCAAAACAATACAAATAGTAAATCACAAACAATCAAAACAAATTCTAACAGTATGAATGACAAAAGCAGTACAAAAGATGCAAACAATAACACGGAAGAAAATAATGACTTTAAATCATTGGATACTGATAATAACAATACAATACAATTTAAAAAAGATATATACAAACTTGCAAGCGACAAGTCAAGATCATACACTATTGTTGAAAAGAATCTAGCTTTAAAAGACTACAAGGGAGAACTTAATGTTAAATATCCTGTATTTGAAGGAAAAAATGCAAACATAAAGCAACTTAACGATGCTATTTTTAAAATTGTAAATAGTAATGTTTTGAAAGAGGATGAAGATACCACTATTGATACATCTATTAATTATACAGTTCAAAATGCATCAGATAGTTATGTAAGTATTTTGTTCACTTGTTTTTCAAATTCAGCAACTGCTGCACATCCATTAAAAATCTGGTTCACTATTAATTATGACTTGAAAGAAAATCGTATTCTGCTTCTTAACGATGTTACAGAAGTAAACAAAGGATTACTTCAAAAAAGCAAAGGAGCAATGAAGAACCAACTTGATAAAGGAACTTATGAAGCTATCCTATCCACAAATTATAACATTGAAGAATTGTTACATTTATTAAAAAGTGATTCAGCTGAATTCTATTACAAAAATGATAATTTATATATAGGATTTGCAGTCATTGGAGCTGGAGACTATACTTATTTTGCAAGCTTTAAATATATGTAAGAAAATTAAAAGAACGTCAATCGACGTTCTTTTTTCATTTTATAGTAGATAAGAAAAAACCGATGGCAATTTTGATATT
>CALMXN010000369.1 GCA_937871145.1 uncultured Clostridia bacterium | reverse complement strand
CAGCCTGTTCTGCGGCCATAATGATATTCTTGTTATTTGGAAGAACAAAAACAACTTCAGATGGGCAGGCATTTATAGCAGCAAGAATATCATCTGTTGCTGGATTCATAGTCTGTCCGCCTTTTACTACGACGTCAACTCCGATATCCTTGAACATTTCTTCTATTCCAACACCAGCAGCAACGGCAACAAATCCGAATTCCTTTTCAGGTTCAGCAGGGATGAATTCCTGCTTCTGTGCCATTTTTGCAATTTTCTCTTTATCCTTATGCTGTTCTCTCATGTTTTCGATCTTCATGTTGATAAGAGAACCGAACAACAGACCTTCTTCAAAAGCTTTACCTGGGTGGTCTGTATGAACGTGGATTTTTATTATGTCATCGTCTTCAACAACAACAACACAGTCACCGATTGTTTCAAGGTATGCTCTGAGCTTTAATGCATCAGCGCAGCCTTCCATTTTCTGAACAATAAATTCAGTACAGTATGTGAAGTTGATTTCTTCATCAAATTCACCGACTGTGGTTGAGAAGTTTTCTATAGTAATTGGTTTTGATGTCGTGCTATCAGCAGACTTTGCGATTTCTTCGCCCTTGAATACATCAAGAATAGCCTTATAGATAATCAATAAGCCTTTTCCTCCGGCATCAACAACACCTGCTTTTTTAAGTACAGGGAGCATCTCCGGTGTTTTTTCAAGAGTAGCTTCAGCTTCCTCACAAACCTTTTCCCATAATTCAACAGGATCAGTTATTGTTGCAACAAGCTCCCGTGCTTTTACAGCGGATAATCTTGCTACGGTAAGTATTGTTCCTTCTGTTGGCTTCATTACAGCCTTATATGCACCATCAACACCAAGTTCAAGTGCATTCGCTATTGTTTCACATGAAGCGGTTTTCTGACCAGCAAAGCCTTTTGCAAATCCTCTGAATATAAGTGAAGTGATAACTCCTGAGTTACCCCTTGCACCACGAAGAAGAGCAGACGCAGTTACTTCTGCAACCTGAGCAACGCTGGCATTGTCATCCATTCTCTCAAGCTCTCTCAAAGCTGCGCTCATGGTCATTGACATATTTGTTCCTGTGTCACCATCCGGTACAGGATATACGTTAAGTTCATCTACTGATCTTTTGTTGTTCGCAATTGTTATAGCTCCTGACATAAATGCGTCACGAAGCACGCTTCCTTTTATCACAAAAGTTCCCCCTTGTTATGACTTCATGCCATCAATAAATACATTTATTTTTAAAACCGTCAGACCTGTTTCTTCTTCAACAGCATATCTAACCTTATTGATAATGCTATCAACGATAGCTGATATGTTGACACCATATGATACGGTAATGTGAAGGTCGATAACTAACTTGTCTTTTATAAGACGGATTATTACACCTTTATCAATAGCGCGGTTTTTATCCAGCAATGAAAGAACCCCTTGCTTTGGTCCGAATGGGTTCATCTGGACAACACCAAAACAGTTCATGGCGGTATGTCCGATCAGAGCCGTGAGATATTCGTTTGAAACATCAATTGAACCTAAATGATTTTCAACCTTAATCAAAGAAAACACTCCCTTAAAACACGCATTTTTAATATTGTAGCATATTTGTTTTTATCTTTCAAGTATTAAAATAAATAATATTGGTAAGGTTTTCTTAGCAATATGCTTGTTTATATTGATAAAATATGATACTATATTATAAAAACTGAAAGGACAAAGATATATGGCAGAAAAAAATATACCTGATAACAAGAATGACAAAAAGCCGGAAAAGCTTAAAATAATCGGCCCAAAGCAGGCAGTAATCTACTGGATTGTTGCAGTACTTTGTATACTCACTGTTATTTTCCTTTATAAATACAATATGGACAATTACGAAAAAGATGCGTCATCGAGTAGTTCTTCAGCATCTGTTATTAATGAATTTCCAGATCGCATTTAATTGAAATGTCATAGCTTGTATTTTCGAGCACTCTTTCATAGTCATCACGTGATTCAAGATAGAAGCTTCTTTGATAATACCGAAGAAGCTTTTCTATATCAAGTACATCAGCTTTATATTTTTTAAGAAGAATATTCTGTGTGTTTTCGCATTGAGAAATAATCTGATTTTTGATTTTATTCTTAATAAGGCTTTCAAGTTCAGAATTATTTTTACTTATCAGACTTAAATTGCCTGACGCAGTTGCACTTATTTTTATCTGTGTATCTATAACCACCTTGTCACCTGTTATATGGGGGCGCAGGGTGGTTTTTGCTTTATCTATGCTTATTCCGACTGGAACTCCGTTAACATCAATGCTTGAAAATGCATTTTTCACTTCATTTGTGAGCCATTTCAAGCCCATAGTCTGTTCCTTGTCAAGTGACATAATATATCTGTTATCCTTGAAAACAGCTGTCTTGCTGAAGCTCAAAACCTTAGTGTCCTGTGTCTTTTTATCCTCACTATCAGAATTGACTTGAACATCCTGTGCAATTTCTGTTATATCAACAATAGGAATAGCAGTAGTTTTCTGTATCTGTCTTACATCGGCTACAACCTGTGCAAGCTGTGCTCTTTTTGCGTTGCCGTTCTGAATGCTGACTTTAAGGATATCTTCCATTGTCTGTGAGCTTATAAGCCCTGTTGATAACTTTAACGATACAAAATCATAAGCTTTTCCGTTAGTCATAACAATATCAAGACCAGGGAATACATACTCACTCTGTGTGAAGTACTCAAGAAGATCGTTGATATTCTCATTACGGGCGCTTTCACCTAAAAAGAGCAGCATATTATGCCCGAGAAAGACCTCTTTTCCCGTTTTCATTTCAATTTCCTTTATAGCAAAATAAATGCTGTTACCTGTTCCTGTAACGACATCGGCCTTTGCACCGCCCTTCTTCTCAAGCATTTCTCCGTCAGGTGCAAAAATCTGCATTGAAACCTTATACTGTTTATTTTCAATATCTATTCCAACTATCTGTACTATTGCTCTTTTCTCAATATCTGTCGTGCCTGAGCACCCTGACATACATATAAGCATTGAAAAGACCACAAGCACTGAAATTATTTTTTTCATAAGCAACCTCTTATTCTGCTTTAGTTTTCATTGCTTTTAATACTAATAAAATTAATGATGGCAATATACAGGCCAGCACAATCATCAGAATTGACGTGAACCACTTATCGAGCATCATATCAAAAGGCTTGTGTGAAAGTGAGAGTAGAAAGTTCACGCCAAGGCATACCAATGCAACACCAAGAACAATGTAAGTGTCCTTCACCCTGACAATCATCCGTTTTATGCCTTTTGAGGCAAGAAAAATGAACAAGCCGACCGTCAGCGCTGCACACAATGTCCACTCCAGCATATAAAGTGCATCAAATCTTTCAATGAACTTTGTTTTTGAATATGAACCGACAACAAACAACGGTATTCTCGCAAGCTTTATATAATCGCCGAGAAGGGTTGTATAAATAAATACTATTACTTCAAGAACAACAAGCTTCATTCCAAGAAGTATAAACCCTGCTTTTTTTATATCTGATTTTATATAAGGGAGCAATAATGCAAAAGTCGTAAGCTCCGAATTCATACCAAGTTCTTTTAAAACACATGAAAAGATATCATCGGCAGGATTCTGTACAGCAATATCAAGATTAATCTTTTCCATTTTGCCCTGTGCGGTAATAATCATAACAATAATCATTGCTATAAAAATAAAAGAAATGAAGATAGAGCTTCTTCCCAAAGCTTCCACCCCGACAAATGCTCCATAGCCTGCGACAATCACTATTGTTATTGCAATAAAATAATAGTTTTTTATTGAAGGGAACATATCGGTCATAAAATAAGTGAAATATTTTATTGCCCTGCCTGCCAGAAGAATAAAATACAATGCATAAACTGCTGTAATAATATATCCCACTGGTTTTGAAATTCCAAAAGCAAGCTCGTCCACACTTTTGCCGGGATGCTTATTATAAATATAAAACAAGGGGAGCAGTATTATCATCTGCAATACGGTTGATATCAGAATTGACCACATTAAAACTCCGCTGTTTGTATCTCTGAAAGGATTGAACGTGAGTGTTCTAAATACTCTGCAGATAAAGAGAAGAAAAATTACCTGCCCATAGCTGATTTTTTTCATATCTGCTCCTTTTATTTCTGTGTATTATCATCATATCTTGTCACGCCGTTGAGGGTAGAAACCTTGACATTATCGCTTTGAAGCTTTTTAAATCCCATTCTTACAAAAACATCCCTCATTGCCTTTGGAGTGAAAGGTGAAAGCGGTGCCATATACTGAATCCCGAAGGTTTCCATATCGCAGACATTAAAAATCAGAAAGGCTGTTACTATTGCTATCCCGTAAAGTCCTGATAAACCGCCAGCAAGAATATACACTATTCTCAGTATCGAAGTCTGCTGATTAAGCCCTGATATTACAAATGAAGATGATGCAGTAAGTCCTAAAACAATCAGCAAAGGTGCACTGATCAGTCCTGAAGAAACTGCAGCTTCACCGATAACAAGACCACCGACTATTCCAATAGCTGCTCCGACAACTCTCGGGAGCCTTATTCCAGCTTCCCTCATTATTTCATAAAGAATCGTTATAATAAGCGCCTCAACCGTCAGCGAATACGGTGTCATAAGCTTTGACGATATAAGATTAAGCAATAATGTATGCGTGAACATTTCAGGATGAAAATTAATGATTGCCACATAAAACCCGGGCAATACTGTTGCAAGGATAAATGCAAAGTACTTTAGCCAGCGTATATATGTCCCATAAAAAGGTCGGTTTGAATAATCATCAACAGTCTGAAAGTTTTCGATGAACAGAGAAGGGGCAATAAGTGCAAAAGGTGTTCCATCAATAAGCAGGGCAACACGCCCCTCATTCACCTTTGCACAAAGCACATCAGGACGTTGTGTAGTGGAAACTCCCGAAAAGACCGAAAGAGGCTGTCCCTCAAGAAAAGGTGAGACATACCCGCTTGAAAGAACTACCTCAAGTGAGGCCTTATTAAGACTGTTTTTAATCTGATTGACAAGCTTTTTCGGTGCCTTATCGGTCATATATACAAGACACACATCTGTCTTGCTCTTTTCGCCCATCTGAAATAAGTCGAATTTAAGCAACGGCGTTTTCATTCTTCTTCTGATGAGTGACATATTCACTCTTACAGTTTCAACAAAACCATCCTGTGCTCCAAGGACATTGACTTCTGTTGTCGGCTCTGAAACTCCTCTTTTGTCATAGCCCTGAACGCCGAGAACGATTGCCCCTGAAGCGCCGTTTACCAATACAGCAACAAATCCTGACATAATGAATCTTATCAACTGTCCGAAAGTAATTATCGTTGTCCTGTCAAAGGTAAGAATTCCATACTTTTGTATATATTCAAAAACATCCTCTGGCTTTGAATATTGAGGTAATTTTAAATTCATAAGCGGATGAAAAATAAGCTCAGTGCTTGAGTCTGTTGAAACCATTCCTTCACAGCAGATTATTGCACTGTTGTGCCCTGAAATAGTAACAGTATTTATCATAAGATCGGAGGAATTGCTCATAATAGATCTTAAATCAATAAGACTCTGTGTAAGATCAGATGGGATCTGTGCATCACTGTAATTTGTTGCATCAAGAAAATTTATTTTATCTGCCATAAGATACCCTTTCGAAATATTAATTTACATTTTTTAATATTCCTGTTTTTGCGTAAATTATGAATTATTATATTATAAATGTACAAGATAAAAATGTGGTGATTATATGATTATTGTGTTCATAAGAGCAATTATACTTTATATACTTATTGTATTCTGCGTACGACTTATGGGTAAAAGGCAGATTGGCGAGCTTCAGCCGTCTGAACTTGTTATTACCATAATGCTTTCAAATATTGCAACACTTCCTATTCAGGATACTAATCTTCCTATGCTGATGGGAATAATTCCAATTCTTACTCTTGTAAGTCTTGATATTTTTATTTCTTCTTTAAGTCTTAAATCAAGAATGCTCAGAAGATGGATAAGTGGCTCACCTAAAATAATTATAAAGGACGGAGTGCTTGACCAGAAGGTAATGAAGGAAATCCGTTTTTCTGTTGATGATGTCATGGAGTCACTGAGAACCTGCAACGTTTTTGATATTGCTGATGTTCAGTTTGCTATTGTTGAAACAACAGGCAACCTGAACGTATATACAAAATTTGATAAGCAACCGATGACTCCTGAAGTTATGAATGTAAAAGGGGCATCAAAAAATCCGCCACAACTTATAGTTAATGACGGAAAACTTTTATCGCAAGCTCTTGATAGTATCGGCTTCGGGGAAGGATGGTTCAATGAAGTTCTTAAATCTAAAAAGATTGAACTTAAGGAAATCTTCCTGATGACTGCCGATGAAAGCGGAAGTGTCAACATTGTAAAAAAAGAGGATGTCAGAAAATGAAAAGATTGACTCTCTGCGCCAGCATTATTATTGTGCTGGTTGGAAGTTCAGTATTAACGCTAATAAACATTAAACAATCAAATATTATACTGACAGAAAAGATTGATAAAGCTATCGATTTTCAAAAGGAATCAAAAACCGACGAAGCACTTAAAACTGTTGACGAAATACAGGCCCTTTGGGATAAGTATTACACAACTATGTCTTTTGTTATCACAAGCGACAAAATGACATCGATAAGTTCATCGGTTTCAAAGCTTCGCCCTCTTCTTTTACTTGACAAAGCTGAATTCTATTCAGAATGCGAAAGTATTAAATTTTCGATAAAACTGATATACGATAGTGAGTTCCCATATCTTCACAGTATTATTTAGTTCCCGAGCTCTGAAATAATATTTATAAAGCTCTCAACATCAGAAAAGTCCTTATACACCGATGCAAATCTCACATAAGCAACAAGGTCAAGCTTTTTGAGACCAGCAAGAACCATATCGCCGATTTCCTGTGCCGTTGCCTGATTCTTGAGCTGATTTGCATAGGTGTTTTCTATGTTATCAACAAGCGCCGTAACGTCCTCAAGAGTTATAGGACGCTTTTTCATTGCTGATAAGATTCCTGCGATAAGCTTGTTTCTGTCAAAAGGTTCTATACTGCCGTCCCTCTTGCTTACCATTAACAATGGTTTTTCAATTACTTCATATGTAGTGAATCTTTTGTTGCAGTTCGTGCATTCGCGACGACGTCTTTTCTTCCCCTCACTTGGACGAGAATCAATTACCTTTGTGTCTTCAAACCCGCAGAATGGACATTTCATAATAACACTCCTTACCTTTATCAGTTATAGCTATATTTTTCTATTAAATAATCTTCAACAATATCGCTCATACTTACAGGTGTTACAAGATTTTCACAAAGAAGGTTAAAAAGCTCTTTTGCGACCTCATATTTTGTTGTGATGTCATCAATTCTCTTTTCTTCAACTTCACCAAATAAGTTGCAGATGATTTCTATGCCAAAGCACAGAACTCTGTTTTCGTCAACCTCACACTCACTTTGAAACAGTCGATACTGCATTTTGCTATTTGCAAGCCTCACTGTTTCAAGAGTTTGCTCCGAGGAGCAATTTGTTACCTGGATCAACCGATCCTGAATCATTTCAATTTTTTTAGCAGCAGACATTAAAGCACTTCCCTTATTTTTATTTTATGCTTTAATTATACATTTTTTTTCAAAAAAATAAAGAATTTGTTAATTACAATTAAGCCGATAATGTTCTATTATTCGACAAAAACATATACATTATTAACTATTTTGGCTTATGTAATATGTATTATATTCCAAATTGTCGAATTAATCGTGAACTTTAACAATGTTTATCAAGCGTTTCATTTACTAAATCAAAATTGTGGACCAATTCATCAACATCTGAATAACCATTTGAATAAAGCTCAAGAATTATACTACCCGTATATGAGTATTCTTTTAATTTATTAATGAATTTAACAAAATCAAGTTTGCCTTTTCCGACAAGCTGACAGTCATTTTTTTCATCGTAATCACTTAAATGTATGTGTACTATTCTCTCGCCAAGTAAATCGACCATATCATAAGGATTGATGCCCTTTCGCACGGCCTGCTTGGTGTCAAGAACAAATTTTGCAGAATCACCCAGGGTATCAATCATCTTCTTTAAAAAGGCTATATCACCGCTTGTACAGCGCACTACGTTCTCCTGAGCAACAGTAACCCCAAAAGTCTTTCCAAGCTCATATAAGCCATTATATCTTTCAAAATACATTTCGTCAGGAAATTTATTTTGTGGCTTGTTTCCGTGAAAAACAAAGATATCAGCACCGAGTAAATTCATTGCTTCAAAATACTTTTTGTAATAGTCTAAAATGTCCAAAAATCTGCGTGGATATTGTGTAAAAAACATCATAGGTTCAATTCCACAGGTATATGGATGAATTGACGAAACCTTGATACCGTGACTTTTTATTATTGATTTAAGGTTATATAAAAATGATTTTTTCAGCTCACAGTTACTGTTGATGAAAATCTCAACACAATCGACTTTTCTTATAGCCAGCTCATTAAGAGCTCTCTCTGTAATCATCGGATATAAGCTTGCCGTTGAAACTCCTGCTCTTATCATAATTTCTGCCTTTCACACAACATATAGTATCTATTCAAGGTTATTATACATTTTATCGATATTTTTGTCAAATATATATGCTATCATATAAAAGGTCAATTGTCTGATACGGGTTGCTAATATTTAAAAAGTTCCTCCAATCGCACCGACCGAAGGAACTTCTTTCTTAAAACCCTATATCTTTTATGACTTGTTTCAAAGTTTTTGCCGATGTAGTGAGCTTTTCACTTTCTTCAGCATTAAGTGGTATGTCAAGAACCTTTTCAATACCATTGCTTCCGAGGATTGCTGGTATACCAAGACATATGTCTGAAAGACCATAATGGTTTTCAATATAACAGCTGACTGGCAGGACAGAATGCTGATTTTTGATGATAGCTTCAACAATACGCGTTGCAGCAAGAGCAATTGCGTAATATGTTGCGCCTTTTCTTTCAATTACTTTATAGGCACTGTCCTTAACTTCCTGATAAATCTCATCAAGGTCGTGTTTCTCACACGCACCATTTACTGAATTACAGAAGCCGTCAAGGTCGATACCTGAAACATTTGCACTGCTGAATACAGGAAGTTCACTGTCACCGTGCTCTCCTATTATAAATGCATGAACGCTTCGGCTGTCGACACCGAGATGCTCACCAAGAAGATACTTTAATCTCGCCGTATCAAGAACAGTTCCTGAACCGATTACTCTGTTTGAAGGAAAGCCTGAAAGCTTCAGGGCAACGTAAGTCAGGACATCAACAGGATTTGATACAATTAATAATATACCTTCTGTGTTTACAGCTGTAATTTGGGGAATAATAGATTTGAAAATATTTGCATTCTGCTTAACAAGATCCAGTCTTGTCTGATTCGGCTTCTGTCCGCCCCCTGCTGTAATAATAGTAATATAGCAGTCTGCAATATCCGAATAATCACCGGCATATATTTTCATAGTGTGGATAAAAGGCACGCCGTGGTTTAAATCCATTGCTTCTCCCTCTGCCTTTTTCTTGTCTGCATCAATTAAAACAATTTCAGAAAACATTCCACTCTGGACGATTGAAAATGCTGTCGTTGCTCCGACAAAACCGCAACCAATTATTGCACATTTTTGAACATTCATCATTATAATTATCCTTTCTTTTATAATAGTATTTAACTATTAATTATTATCTCGGATATATTTCCAAAAATACAAGTATATTTATGTATGTGTTGCAAACACTATTAGCACATCATTGTTTGCATAAGAAATTTTATTAACTTGGAGGTTTTTATGAAGGCTACTGGTATAGTAAGAAGAATAGACGATCTCGGTAGAGTCGTTATCCCAAAAGAAATCAGAAGAACAATGAGAATCAGAGAAGGCGATCCGCTTGAAATTTACACAAGTAACGACGGCGAAGTAATCTTCAAGAAATACTCACCTATAAATGAATTATCAGGGGGTGCAATACAGGTCGCTGAAGTTATCTATAAGCTTGGCAATTCACCTGTTGTGATTTTTGACAGAGACCACGTTGTGGCTGTAGCTGGCGTTCAGAAAAAAGAATTCAATGAAAGACGTGTTTCACAGTCGCTCGACGATCTTCTTGAAAATCGCAAAAGCTACTTATGCAATAATAAAAATGACAATAAGGTTCACCCTGTTGAAGGAATAAACAGACACGCTGTTGCAGTTTTCCCTATTCTTTCATCCGGTGATGTAACAGGTGCTGTTGCATTTCTTTCAAACGATGCAGAAGCTGTTGTTACTGACAATCAGGCAATTCTTGCACAAACAGCGGCAATGTTCCTTGGCAAGCAGATAGAAGAGTAATAATATATTATTATTTTCAGAGGTGATCTTTCGGTCACCTCTCTTTATATATTTATAATAGTACTAAAATTATAAAATAGCAACAAAAAGCGCACAGTTT
>CALMXN010000368.1 GCA_937871145.1 uncultured Clostridia bacterium | reverse complement strand
CGACATCCTGTTCACGGAGGCCTTCCACTTCCTTCTGTTCAAATGTACGGATCATAATACCATCTATGTACCTTGAAAGAACACGGGCTGTATCCTGTACAGGCTCACCACGACCAATCTGAAGGTCAGCAGATGACAGGAACAATGGGTGTCCACCTAACTGGTGCATACCTGTTTCAAAAGAAACACGTGTACGTGTTGATGACTTCTGAAAAATCATACCCAGTGATTTTCCCTTAAGGTGTGGGTGCGGAATTCCGTGCTTCAGCTCATATTTAAGCTGGTCTGCAAGATTTAATATATCAATGATTTCTTCTTTTGATAAATCAAGCATTTTAAGTAAATGTTTCATGCTTTTCCTCCTCATAAATTATCTCTATAATTTTTTATAATTTTATTTCCATTCCATTTGGAATATTTTTAAACCCAAGTTTTTCATAAACGAGTTTTCCTTGTTCGGTTGCTTTTAAATGTATTAGGTCTACTCCAGCTTTTTTTGCGTCGTTAATAGTATTGTTAATAAGCTTTGTTGCAAACCCCTTACGTCTGTATTTTTCATCTGTCCATACATTAAGCAGATACCCTGTTTTGCCACACATATTTGAAAGTGTCGGCATAATCTCATAAATGCTAAGTTCAACTGTTGCAACAATTTCATCCTTATAAACAGCCAGCCATATAATGAGGTCATCCTTTTCTATATGACTTCCAAAGTATTTGCTTGTGGACTCAGAAAATTCCTCAGGTGAAGAAATTTCACCGATATCAGAAACAAATTTAATTCTGTTTTTGATAAGACTGTCTAAATCTTTAATTGTCGCCCTTCTGATTTCCATTTTAATTCACCACCAATTAGTTAAGCAAGGATTTCTTTGAGAATTGCTATTCCTTTATCAATTTCATCATAAGTAATTGTAAGTGGCGGGAGAAAACGGATTTTTGCTTTTGCTGTCAGAACAAGCAGACCTTTGTCGAGTGCTTTTTTAAGAACATCACCAGCAGTCATATTATCTTTTTCAAAAGTAATTCCAAGCATTAAGCCCATACCATCAACTGCCTTAACAGCAGGTATTTCCATAAGCTTATCTGTAATGTACTTGCCCTTTACAGCAACTTCATCAATGAATTTTTTGTCGGATAATGTATCTAATACAGCCATTCCGCCGGCACAAGCTATTGGATTTCCGCCAAAGGTTGAGCCGTGTGTTCCCGGTGTGAAAACATTGTCGCATTTTGTATCAGCAAGACAAGCACCAATCGGTATCCCGCCAGCAAGACCTTTTGCAAGTGTTGTGATGTTTGGCTTAACATTAAAAATCTCTGAAGTGAGGAGCTTTCCTGTTCGGCCGACACCTGTCTGAACTTCATCGGCAATTGTGAGGATATCCCTCTCTCCACATTCCTCAGTAATTGCATCAACAAATTCTTTCGTGAGTGGAACGACACCGCCCTCACCCTGT
>CALMXN010000367.1 GCA_937871145.1 uncultured Clostridia bacterium | reverse complement strand
TTATGACATCAATAAAAGCTCTGTTACGAGCTGATTCATCAGCTAAGGCTTCAAAGAAAGTTGCATTCTCAATAAATAAACGAGCTTTTTCTGTTGATGATTTATCAGGGTGAGCTTTGTTAATTGCTCCAAATGCAGTTTTGGCATTTGGAATATCAGCATCCGGAACCATACAAAGAATAGGCATTTTATATTTCTTTGACCAAGCACGTGGAGTTTCTGTACCTGTTTTTTCGTGCCACAATTTCTTGATTATCTTTATTTGACTAATGCTTTCATATTCATCGACCTTATTAGCAACCAATGTATAATAATCAGCCTTTTCCATTGTAAAGCAATTAGCCGGAATAGTTTTATAGATTTCACTAATCTCTTCATCGCTGAATTTCTCTACATAATGCGTACATACAGTCCTGAACACGGATTCCTGATTGTTATAAAGCTCATTGAATGCTGCTGTATTTGCTCTTAATAATTCAAGGAATTTCTGTTTCTGAGCATCAAGTAACTGTCCTGTTTTTTTAACTGTATAAAGAATTTCAGTAAACTCCGCTAAATTACCAACATAAATTTTTAGTGCAGAGTGTGAAATTCTTATATACTTACATTTTTCACACCATTCTGAGATAGTATCTCTTAATTTTGTGGTCTTCGGAACAATTTTATTGCTTTCCGCAATTATCTCATACTCTAAAATTGCTTCACGTATTTTTGTCTGTGCTGTTTCAGTGTTCCATACCCAGTTTGCAGCATCAGCATCGAATTTATTTTTCAGTACATTGATGTACTGGCCATTATCTCCAATTTCATCAGCAAGGTGAGGAAGTTTATTATCTTCAAAACTTGAAAGATATTTCTTCATACCTTCGATACATTTCTCAAATGATAGAATTGACTTCAAATCATTTATAGCATTAGGATTATTAAGGCAAATGCTGCCTATTTCCAGAGCAATGTCATTATCGGTCTTGTTATCTCCAATGTTATTGCTGTTAGCTATTCCACAGTAATAATCAATTAATGAGACTAATACATTTTCAGGCGTTGACAGATTTTCACTACTGAGTATATACTTCAATGTCCAAATAGGGAATGAATAATCTTTCATTTTGTTTCTGATTCTATCTCTTGTGTTAGGGATAGATGTACAATATGACATAGGAATACCGAATGCATCAGATGTTGCCTCATTGAACTTTTTCTGTTCAGGTGTAAGTGTTACGATATACTTATCCTTATATCGAGGATTTGGTGTGATCTGAAGCTTAATTACCTCATCTATCATCTCTTTGAGCTTTGTAATGTTCAGATCATCATTAGTTAATCCGTCGCTCCAACTATATGCACCGTCAATATATTCTTTCATTACAAAGCCGAAAACAAAGGCTGACAGATTACAAGGCATAAAACCAAATGGTTCAGCTTTAAGAACATCATACACTGTCGCAATTGATACTCGACCTTCAAGTTCAAATGACTCGGCGATAACCTTATCAACAGCAATCTTTATTTTTGAAACGAGCAGATATGGTGTAGCTTCCCAATACCTATCAACGTCCCAGGCGCCTTTTAAAGCGTTTTCAAGTTTTGTATTAGAATTTGCAGATTTAAATGTACCTGTTATATTCTTTGTAGCACCACATTCTACACCACTTTTAAGGGAGTTGGCTACATACATATTGTTTATAACTGTGTATTCGCCTTCAAGACAATCCTTAAACGTTTTCTTGTTAATCTCCATAAGGGTTGCCATTACTGAATCAATACTTGCTTTGTGTTCTCCAGCAGGTCTATCATTTGTGTATATAATAAACTCACTGTTAGAAACCTTGCTTTTCCATTTCTTCAAGATCTCGTTTGCATTTTTCTCATACTGATTAGCTAAATCATTATCGCTACCACGATAATACATACTATTTGCAAGAGCTTCAACATACTGTTCATACGAATCAATGCCTAAAGGTGTGAGCGAGGAATCAATAAATACAATATTATAATTTCCACTATTTACAGCTTCAGAAATCTTTTTCCCAATAGTTGCACTTTCATTATCATCTTTTGCGAATGCAACCATAGCCTTTATGTTATTACCAAGAACGTCATTATTTCGTGCGTTTTTTAAGACTAAATCAAAATTATCAGCAGCAACATATTTAACCTTATATCTGAGATTCAATGCACCACCCAAACTTTCAGAGAATGCCTCGTATACCTGTGCATCATTTACAAGTGAAGAAGTGGTCTTTTCACGAGCTTTAGTCTTAAATTTATTAATAGCATCAACATCTGCGACATTAACCATTGCAGTATACTGTGTCTGACCGTTTCCGATTGATTTAGGATACAAAATTTTATCATTAACAAGTTTATTTGCGATTTTTCCAGCATCTCCGCCTTCAATGTCAGAACCCTCAAAAGCATTTTCAATATTCTTCTGATTTGGAATAAAGAGTTCTACTGCATCGCCAACCTTTTGTGATATAGCCTGTAATAATAAAACTGCTTTTAATATACGACATTCGTCATCATCGAGATTCTTTGAACCACGAGCAAAATAATCTAAAATAGAAC
>CALMXN010000366.1 GCA_937871145.1 uncultured Clostridia bacterium | reverse complement strand
ACTGGAGTTCAGACGTGTGCTCTTCCGATCTTTACTGAATCAATATCTATCTTTGATGTATCACCAACAAGTCCGATAATGGTTGTTGAAGTACCCTGACTGAAATGACAAGAAAGTCCAAGCTGTGTGAAGCTATCGATCATTGGCTGAACAGTAGCCTGTGGAAATTTGTCTTTTAAAATAATAATCATAATAATTTTTCTCCTTTTTAGTTATAATAATAAAACGATAAACTTTCATTGCAGAAAGCTTATAGTCGGAATTTCTGAATGTATTCGGCGATTATCTGCAATAAGAGCTATTATAATAATACAAATAATAATATTTAAAATACTTTATACGATTTGTCATATAAATCAGCTCCCTCACTTTGATACTTTAAAGTTTAGCACTTTAAAGCGTATATGTCAAGAGGAAAAATAAAAAAATTGGATGTGGTTAAGTGGAAAACAAAGAAACAGTCAGAGATGTTATAATAATAGGTGGTGGGCCAGCTGGACTGACTGCCGGTATTTATTCTTCACGTTCGGGACTCGACACCCTTGTTATCGATAATTATATCACAGGCGGACAGGTTGCAACAAGCGATACTGTTGAAAATTATCCTGGTTTTATGCAGATTTCGGGCGCGGAGCTTTCAGAAAAATTTTCAGAACAGGCTAAAAAGAATGGTGCTGAGATTATTCAGCTTGAAGAAATTAAATCAATAGAGCTTTCAGAAAAAAAAAAGAAATTCATATGTCTGGTGGAGTATTCAGTGCAAAATGTGTGATTATTGCATCGGGGGCTGCGCCGATCCCGTTGCCGATAAAAGATGAAGAAAAGTTCAGGGGACGTGGCATACATTATTGTGCAGTTTGCGACGGTGCTTTATACAAGGGCAAGTCTGTTGCTGTTGTCGGTAGTGGAAATTCTGCAGTTGATGAAGCATATTTTCTTTCAAATCTGGCAAGGGAAGTTATTATGATTGTCCGGAAAGACAGCTTCAAGGCTGAAAAACGGCTGCTTGACAGAATCCATAAAAAGAACAACATTAAAATAATGTACAACAGTGAAATTGTCGAGGCAAAAGGCAATGACAAGCTTGATACTATTATAATAAAGAACAGTAAAAGTTCAAATACAAACAGAATGAAGATAGACGGCATTTTTGTCTATATAGGCTCAAAGCCAAACTCAGATCTTGTAAAGGACTGTGTTGAAACTGATGAGAAAGGTTATATAATAACAGATGAAAAAATGATGACAAATATTAGTGGCGTTTTTGCAGCAGGTGATATAAGAGTAAAACCATTCAGGCAGATAACAACAGCAGTTTCTGATGGAACAATTGCAGCACTTGAAGCAGAGCGGTTAATTATTCGATAATAAATAAAAAATGTCAGCCCAATTGGACTGACATTTATTAATTTATAATTAAATTTTTTCGCCGTTAGGTAATACAAAAAATCTTTCAAACTTGCATCCTAATGCGTTTGACATTTCTTCAAGGTCATAAACCGTGAATTTTTCTCTTTTCATTTTTCCGTTTAATGATTGTGGTGTCAAGCCGATTTTTCTGCTAAGTTCAGCAAGACTTATACCATTACGGATACAAAGAATTTTAATCTGTTCATTAACTGTCATTTTACTCACCTCTATATTGTACATATGTCAAAACAGACATAAAAATTGTGTCAGATGTTGCTCGAAATACTCTGATAATTCAATGGTGAAATACGTGTTAACGTTTTCATCATGATCTCACATAGTTAGTAAATCATTTCTGTGAAATCATTATACAATATAAAAATAAAAAAATCAACATTTATTTTATTTTTTTGCTATAATATCTTTACATTAGTGTAATAATGCTTTAAAATTTGTACATAATTCCAATTTTCAAATTTAACATATTGCTCTGCACCTTCTGAAGATAAACCAATACCGTGGCCGTAACCATATGAAGTGAAGTAGAAATTGCCCTTGTCATAATGAACAGTGAAAGCTGGTGAGCGGAGGTTGTTAAGGCCTATAATTCTTTCACGGAACAATGAGCCAGTGATTTTTGTATCGCGTCCGTTGATGCGGCAGGTCGAATTTCCGTTGATAATAACACTGTCAACATAATTGCCATCAATAACAGATGCTACTCTGATCCAGTTAATAGGGTCGCCGGATAGCTTAATACCTGTATTGTATTCAACCATCTGCTTTACTTTTGATTCAGGAATAGTAATGACTGATGAATACTGTGGTCCCTTTGAGTCATATTTACTTACAACACTCTGCAGATATGGGTTATTGGTTCCCCAGGCATTCTTGCTTGATAATGTATATCCACCTGTGGAAGCAGAATAAACTGCACAGATATATGAATTATTATAGTAGATAGCCTGACCGTCAACTTCCCTGACATAGTTTTTAATAACCTGTGGTACATCTGAATTCAGACCGACATTTGCTACTGCACCTCTTGATGAATTGTATTTCAGATAAGTATATGCGGCAACAGCGTGTGCTTTGATTGTTTCTTTGTGATAGGCTGTCTGTCCTGCCTTTGATCCTGAATGATAATATGAACCAACTTCGTTTCGTACTATCTGGCAAACAGCATCAAAACTGTTGAGCGTAACTCTTCTTCCAGTATTGAGGTCGTAAACAGTTACTGTTTCATTTGAATAGGATTTCTTTGGTTGCGATGAAACCGGAATGGCTTTTTTAACAGTATTTTCTGAGCTTGCCAATGAGCTTTCAATAAGGTTATATTGCGAGAGTTCTGCTTTATTCAAAAGCAGAGAATTGTCAATTTTTGATGTTTGAGTTTTATCGGTGTACTCAGAATTCTCTGAAAGCAACTTGGCACTGTTTATATCATTGCAAGATCGGAAGAGGGT
>CALMXN010000365.1 GCA_937871145.1 uncultured Clostridia bacterium | reverse complement strand
TTTCCTTCATGATAATGCCGATACGACTTTTACCCTCACCGCCGTTTCCGATAATAAACATCATAGCCTGTGCTTTTGTTGATGGTATCAAACAGTAGCCCATAAACTCCTGCAAAGTAACAATATCGTCCATATCAAGCAAGTCAATTAAATACGTCAAAAAATTTGTTGGATAATATACACCGTTTCTGATTTCAGGGTGATACTCAATATTCAGCCTATTGGTACAGAATTGCTTACCCTCAATAAATGTGCCGTCTGTTTTCAGAACACCGTTAAGAAGGTGTATTTCGTTCTGTTTTACTGTAAGAGGCTCACTGTAACAATAAAGTTTGAGTGCCTCAAAAAGATTATTAACCCTCCGTGAAATATTGCTTGTGATGAATTTGGTAAGCTTCATTGCTATTTGATAATTGATAATATTGTCTGAAATCTCACCATCAACGCCATAAAACCTGCCATTAATGCATTTCAGCGGTTTTTTTGAAACGAAATCTTCGCAGAAGATAACTTCATTTATACTGTTTTTCTCACCAAGCCACAAAGGCTCTAAACAATCTTTACTACCTTGAGGCATGGGTTCGTTTTTTGACTGGGGATTTGTATTGCTGTAATCGTTGTTCAATTCTTTCAACCTCCTCTTTAAGTTTTAATCTGCCAGACTTATCAGTGTTAAGGAACTCCTCAAAAAGATAATCAGTGCGGTCGGTGTTCATAAGGCTTTCCACAAAAAGCGAATGGTGCTTTTCATCCATAGCTTTTGGAGCGTATTTCTGCCTCCACTCACACAAAAGCTTTGAATAATCAGTAATTGCTTCCCATGCCGACTTCTCCCACTGGTTATATGAAAGACGTTCTGACTGCCTTTGCTGATATTCTGTAATCTGTTCAGCAGAAAAAGGCTTGTCCATTTCAATATGTAAGCCAAAATCAAAGTTAAGCCTTTTCACAGCCTCAACAGATGAAATGCCAAATATTTTAGCAGTGAAGTCAATCACATCGCCATGTTCGCCGCATCCGAAGCAATGGAAGTTCTTTTCATAAAGCTTCATGGACGGCGCTTTTTCGTTATGAAACGGACAAAGGCACATTTCATGTGAAACGGTAGCACCATAAAACCGTACAACATCAAGCATATTAAGTTCTGATTTTACTTGCTCGAAAATTGTCATGCAGCACCTCCAAAGTAATTGAGCAGAGCTGATTTTGAAACAAGTATCTTGCCTTTTTTGCCCTGACCTGTTCTGATATACGGCAGCTTCTCCTGTGCTATCAGCTGGCGGATGGTATGCTCCGATAAGCCTTTGATTTCCCCAGTGCATTCCTTAATGGTGAGCATTTCCACTTTCTGAGGAGCATTTTGAAGTGGTGCTGGCTGTGTAATATCCGCTTCGAGCTTTGCCTGTAAGAGTGTAACGACCTCTGCGATAAGTTCCTGTTTTTGTTTGATTGTCATTTGTTTTGACCTCCTGTGATTTTATTTTGAGAGAGCATTGAAAAAGCGTTTCTCATAAGTACCTACAAAATCAGCTTAAAATGTGAATTATTTGAGCTGTCTTTTTGTAACTTTGTAAGACTGCATAAAACATGCTTGATTTCTTGTTGAAACTTAATAAAGAATGTGCCTCTTCACTCGTTAGGACAAAATATGCCGTTTTTTATGGTCAGTTTTAAAAAGTTTCTTGTAAGTTCTGCGAAATGCATAAAATGAGTTTCTAAATTATGATAACTGCTTGTATGTTTTGCACTTTCATAACTTAAGGACAGTCAGAGCCTGGTTTTTAGTAGTGAATCTGAAAGTTTGGAATTTTACACAGCAAAATAGTCTTTTTAGATAAGCCACATTATGCAGATTTGCCATCTCGGTAATATAGGACACTGTAAGGCATTTTTGTCGGACTGCTTTTTCAAAGTTTGTGCAGATGCATAAAGATAGGACTGATTTTTATAACATAATTGATAAAATTTCAACTGCTCTCGTAAGGAGGGACAAAAAAATAGCCTGCTTCTCGTGATTGAGAAACAGGCTGATTTAAATTTGGCTCAGATACCACGTAAGGATTGTTTACGGGGTATCAACCCATTTAAGATAGCTGAAGCATATATTATATGCCTCAGGTTAGATGTTTTATATGTTTGAGCTGAGGCAAACAATGTTTGTATCAGGTGGAATACGTTAACAGGAAAAACTATATTACAGATTTAGATAAGTTTGGCGTAAAAAGCAAGAGATGTAGCTGTAAAGCTTGTTGATTTTTAACAGAATTCATGATATAATAAAAATGCAAGTTTTCAAAATTCATATAAATAAGAGTGATTTAATGAAAGTTGGTATTATTAGGTGCATGCAAACTGAAGATTACTGCCCAGGTACAACTGATTTTAAAATGATACGTGAGAAAAAGGGTGGCTTTGAGAACATTCAAGAAGACATTGAAATTATTGGATTTATAAACTGTGGTGGTTGTCCTGGAAAAAGGGCGGTTCTCCGAGCAAGAGAACTTGTAAAGCGTGGTGCAGATACTATAGTTTTTGCCTCATGCATCCAAAAAGGCAATCCTATTGGATATCCTTGCCCATTTGCAAAGAAAATGAAAGAAGTCATACAGAATGATTTGCCATCAGATATAAATTATATTGACTTTACACATTAAGCATATCATAACAGTAAAAAGCTATGACTTTTATGCCATAGCTTTTTTACCAATTTTAGATTGTAGGAACATATTTAAATAAATTTATTTGTTGTTATAATGAATGGCTTTAACAGGACAATTATTAATTGCCTTATTAAGTTTTTCATCATCAAGAATGAAATCGTATTTTTTAACTTGTGCTTTTTTGTTGTTTATTTCAAAAAGCTCAGGATAATTCTTTACACACAACGAACAACCCATACAAGCATTTCGGTTTATTATTACACCTCCCGGTTCAGATGCAGACTCATTTGGTATATCTTCATCTTTGACAATTTTGGAGGTTATCCATGAGAAAATAACAATAGCAATA
>CALMXN010000364.1 GCA_937871145.1 uncultured Clostridia bacterium | reverse complement strand
AGTCTAGTAGGCAACAATACCGATACGTCCGTCTGATAAAATAACCTTCCTGCCGAGGAGCTCAGACGGCATATTCTGAAGGAATATATTAATAAGACGAGTATCAAGATTTGAAAATCTTCCGCGCGAAAATTCGTCAAGAACCTCAAAAGGCGATTGTGCATCTTTATAAACTCTCTTTGAAACCATTGCATCATAAATATCTGAAATAGTTGTTATCCGTGCGTATAGTGAAAGTCTTTCATATGTAAGTCCGTCAGGGTAACCTGTACCGTTTGTCTTTTCATGATGTCCACGCACAGCAATAAGTACATCCTTGTCCTTTTCACCGGAATTAATAAGCATACTGAATGAATAAATCGGATGAAGCTTTATTATCTTGAATTCTTCATCAGTAAGCGGGCCTGGTTTATCAAGAATTCCTTCAGGAATTTTAGACTTTCCTATATCGTGAAGAAAGCCTATTTTGACAAGCTTCTGCATCTGCTCTTCATCAAGATTAAGCCATTTACCCATAAGACCATTCAAAAATGCAACGTGAATACTATGATTGTATAAGTATTTGTTACCATCCCTGACATTTGTTATTGCCTGAATAATCTGACTTGCATTAAAAGAAATGACTGTATTTTTTATATTGAAGGATACTGTTTCACTTGCTTCCTTATCAATAGTCTTTGACTTAAAAGCATTATCAATTATGACATTGACATTTGAACGTATACCATTTAGCGTATTTAAAAACTCCGTGTATTTTTTATTCTCAGTAAAAACCTTTATAATTTTCTGAAGATTCACATAATTGCTTGTCTTGACGAACAAGTTCCCGTAAGTCATTTCAAGCTTCTGAAGCTGAATAAGTGAAAGCTTTGAAAGTGAAGAATTTCTTAGTGCTATGTTAAAATCGCCATTGCTTCTGTAATAAAGCTCGTAAGGAATAGCCATACCTTCCATAAGGTCAAACGAACTGATAATGGAATATTCATTAGTAACTTCAATATTTTCTATATTCATGATTGTCACCCCTTTGGCTTATTACTGTCTATATTATACAACATAATAATCCAAGTTTAAATACAGTTCGACAATATTTGTATATGAATGAGAAAAAAAGCATTGTTTTTTATATAAGTCTACAAATATAAAAATTCAGACTTTATTAAAGATTACTTAAAATAAGCCTCAAGCCTATAAATAGGGCATCCCATGTCAGAAAAACGTTGCTCATATTCTGTTACGATATTCCCTTCAAAATCAGAGTTGTGAAGGTCAAAGGTAACATTCTTAAGGGTAAATCCAAAGTCACAAAGACTGTTTATGGTATATTCAAAAAAGCCTGTGTTGTCAGTCTTAAGATGAATTTCGCCCTGTGGAACAAGCACCTTCTTATAGATTTTTAAGAAGTTCTCATGTGTGAGTCTGTGCTTTGTATATTTCTTTTTAGGATAAGGGCAGGAGAAGTTAAGGTATATTCTCTCAATTGATTTATCATTAAAATAGCCTTCAAGATATTCAGCACCACAATTAATAAATCTGACGTTCTGAACGTTCTGCTCAAGCGCATTTTCAAGTGCGGTAACAATAACATTCTTTGTCTTTTCAACAGCTATAAAATTAATTTCAGGATATCTTTTTGCCATTTCAATAGCAAACTGTCCCTTACCACATCCTATTTCAAGATGAACAGGGTTATTATTGCCAAAGATACTTTGACAGTCAAACTTTCCTATTTCTATTTTGTCATTGAGGTTAAAGCTTTCAATATTAATTTCAATAAGCATATCAGAGCAGGCTTCAAAACGCTCGCCAAGACGCTTTTTCTTTCTCATTCTCATGTGGATCATTCCTTTGTTTTATAATCAATAATATATTACTTTATCATAAAAAAAGTATTTTTACAACAAAAAAATAGCAATGATTTTCATCATTGCTATAATAAATCATTTTTTAGAAATCAGATTTTAAAGGAGAATCGTTATCTTCAATATCATCCTCGATTGAATCAAGTGCTACTTCTTCATCATTAATTATAGTATCGTCGTCTGATTCATCTTCATCATCGTAACAATCGTCACAATCTTCACAATCACAATCATCAAATGAATCTTCATCAAACTCATCATAAGAGTATTGGTCAAGCTCTTTCTTCCTCTTTATTGCAAAAACTGCTGCTGCTGCACCTGCTGCTGCGGCTGCGAGAGCAATAAAAATACCAGTTCCTTTTTTCATTTTTTTCACTCCTTTTCTTTTTTCAAAATTACTTTATCAAATTATACCACAACTTGTTCCAGAATTCAATGAGAAAATTACATATTTTTTGTAAGGTGCATAATAATTGAAAGAGAAGCTATTGGAGCAGTTTCACATCGGAGAATTCTTTTACCAAGTCCGACTCTCTGAATTCCGTTGTTTTCAGCATATTCAACCTCATCGGAATCAAATCCACCCTCCGAACCAATAAGTACGCTGATGTTCCTGCTTTCAGTAAAATCAATATCCGAAAGACTTTTTCCGCCGCCTTCATATAATATTATCCCAACATCATCTGTTTTCATTCTGTCAACTGCTGTTTTAAAGCTTACCAATTTTTCGACAACAGGGATAATACCGCGTCCAGACTGCTTTGCGGCTTCAAGTGAAATTTTTGACAGTCTTTCAATTTTCTTATTCATATTTTTTTCATCAGGTCTGCTGATACATCTTTTTGTGAGTACAGGAACAATTCTTACAGCACCAAGTTCAACACATTTTTGTACAATGGTTTCAAGCTTGTCCAGCTTTGGCATCGCCTGATAAATAGTAACATTCACATCAGGCTCAGTAACTGATTTTTCTTTATTAATAATTTTTACATTAACAACATCTGATATATTATCAATAATACAAAAATAATCATTACCCTTTGTATCACAGACAATCAGCTCGTCGCCCTTTTGCATCCTTAAGGATTTTGATATGTGTTCAGCTTCACTACCTGAAATTATAATATTTTCTTCACCGATGTCTTCAAT
>CALMXN010000363.1 GCA_937871145.1 uncultured Clostridia bacterium | reverse complement strand
TCTTCCGATCTTACTAAAAAGAACAAATGAAACAGATCAGCTTGAAAAAGATATAGCAGAAATGCTTGAAATTCTTGATAGTGAGAGAAAGCAAAAGAATATCATAATCAATGAGCTTAAAGAAGTTATCAGTAAGTATTCAAAGCCAAGAAGATCAATGTTTGTTTATCCAGAGGACGAAGAAGATGATGTTGTTTTCGAGGAAGTGCTTGATTATCCAGTTAACATATTTCTTTCAAGAAGTGGATACTTTAAGAAAATTACTCCTCAGTCATTAAGAATGAGTAATGAGCAGAAGCTAAAAGATGGCGATGTTATGCAGGTTGAAATGGAATCAACCAACAAAGCTGAACTTCTTTTCTTTACTGATAAGGCACAGGTTTACAAGACAAAGGCAAGCTCTTTTGATGATACAAAAGCAAGTTTACTCGGCGACTATATTCCTGCAAAACTTGGTTTTGAAGATGAAGAAAATGTTGCTTCTATGATTGTTACAACTGAATACTCAGGTTACATTGTATTTGCTTTTGAAAATGGAAAGGTAGCAAAGGTTCCGCTTTCAGCTTATGAAACAAAAACTAACCGTAAGAAGCTTGCAAATGCATATTCCAGTAAATCAAAGCTTATTGATATTTTCTATATTAAAGATCATGCTGATATTATGCTGCGTTCTACTAACGGCAGAATGATAATATTCAATACTGCATTGCTTTTACCAAAGTCTACCCGTGATACAATAGGAGTTCAGACAATGACTCTAAAAGCAAAATCAACAGTAGACAAAGCGTTTATTGTTAACGAAGAAACTATGCAGGAATTATCAAAATTCACAACAAAATCTATACCTGTAGCTGGTTCATTTGCAAAGGATATTGAGGACCCCGATCAGATTCATTTCTAAATAATACCAAGCCTTCATAAAATATGAAGGCTTTTATTGAAATACTAAGAATTATATGGTATAATACTATAAAATTTACTTATTAAAAAATAATTGTATGGGTGATATTATGAAAAAAATATTAGCGTTGTTTTTGTCAATAGCTTTATGCGTTACTGCTTTTTCCGCTTGTGGTAATAAAAAGAAACCTACAAAGAAAAAGCCTGATTCAAGTTCTTCATCCATAGCTTCCAGCTCTGAAGCAGAGAAAGTTCAACAAGGTGTAAATTACCTGACTGGTGAACCTTTGGAGCTTGTCAATAAAAACCGACCTGTTGCCATAATGATAAATAACATTAAAACAGCTTTGCCGCAGTATGGTATCGGGGCTGCTGATATTCTTTATGAGGTGCCGGTAGAGGGTGGAATCACAAGAATGATGGCAGTTTATAATGACTATACGAAAGTACCTCGTGTATGCTCTATCAGAAGCTGCAGATATTATTATCCTGTTCTTGCATTAGGAATGGATGCTGTTTATGTACATTGGGGCATGGATCCATCAATAGCAAAAGAAACTTTAAACAGACTTGGAATTAATCGCTTAGACGGTGCAACAATTGGCTCGCAATATTTTGGTCGTGACCAAGCAAGATTAAAAAATTATAGTCGTGAGCATACAGGATACTTTGACGGACCAAGACTTCCTGAAGCTATGAAAAAGTTAAATTATAGGACTGCACGAGATTCAAGTTATGGCAATACACTATTTAATTTCAGTAGTTCTCCTTTGACATTAACAGGAACTACTTGTAATTCATCTGTATTAACATACTCATCTTTATATTACAGTACATTCACATATAATGCATCTACTCAGACATACAAAAAAATGCACAGTGGTCGGCCTCATATGGATTCTTCAACAGGCAAACAGCTTGAATTCAAGAATGTTTTAGTACTTCGGACAAATATAAAGAATTTCAATAAATCAAAGCTTATGGATGTTGAATTAAAAGGCGGAACAGGAAAGTATATTTCAAATGGCGTTGCAATTGATATAAAATGGAGCAAAGCAACTGAAAAATCAAAAATTGTTTTAACCAAAGCAGACGGAACAAAACTTGAACTCAACCAGGGCAAGACATATATTGGTCTAATCGGTTATAATAAATCAGTTACTATCAAATAGTTAAAGGCGGACAATGTCCGCCTTTTTATATTATTTTTTTTATATCAAACATAGCATTTGTCAGGATCCAGTTAGGAATGAAAGGTCTCATAATACTCCAGTACCCAGTTCCAAGCAGATTATTATCTTTTAGCAAATCAAGCTTTGCTTTTATACTTCTGACATCTTCGAACCAGACAATATGCTCACGTCTTTGTCTGTCCCAATAATTAAAGTATGGGGCTTGTGCTGTGTCATCATATTTTATATCAGCTCTATTATTGAAAGCAATGGTAGCAGCGAAATCGTTTCCTATTGAGGCGGCTTGTGTCACACCTTGTATATAAGGTAACAGCCAGTTATAACCGTAGTTAGGTATGCCCATATGAATCTTATCTGTGGGTATTTCACTAACAGCGTAATCAATAACTCTTTTAACTTGATCTATTGGTGCGACTGCCATTGGAGGACCATAAGTGTATCCCCATTCATAAGTCATAAGTAAAACTGTATCAGCTATCTTACCAATTTTTGGATAATTATGAGCTTCATATAATAGCCCTCTTTGCGTTGATGAGATTTTTGGTGCAAGATCGACATTTACAGAAAAGCCTTCTTTTTT
>CALMXN010000362.1 GCA_937871145.1 uncultured Clostridia bacterium | reverse complement strand
ACATATACGCTTGTATGCTTAAAATTCCTATATGTTCAAGTCGTCCTTTTTATAAAATTTATTCGGAAGCAAGCCATTTTATGATAAAAAAAGCACATCAATTGCATATTAATTGATGTGCTTGTACTAATTTCTTATTTTATAAGTGATATCAGTGCTTTTTTAAAGTCTTCATCCTGTTCCTGTGTGCGTTTGGAATTCCCTTTTATACGTCCACCAGCATTACGTATTTTTTTCGCTGTATGTCTTGCAAGCAACAGCGAATCGATATTTGAATCATTATATAACATTCCGTTCTGATTTAAAACAACTGCTTTTCTTGAAAGGCACATTGCCGCAAGTCCATAGTCCTGCGTTATTACTATATCACCACTTTCAATCAGGTTTACAAGGCGAAAATCTGCGCTGTCAGCGCCTTTGTCCACCATAATTGTCTGTATGCCCTCCAAGTTGGAAACGTGCGAAGTATCGCAGATAACAATCATTTCAATATTATTTTTCCTGCATATATCCATAGCTATTTTTACAACAGGGCAACCATCAGCATCAACTAATACTCTCATTTATATCTCCTTTATATTTATTATTACAATCAAGCAACCAAAATTACAAAATAATTACTTTTATTGATTTTTTAACCTATTATATGATATACTTATAAAAATAAAAATTAGTAGGTGAAACATGAAAAATTTAAAGAAAGCTTTTTTGGTTCTCACATCATTGGTTATTCTTTTAGCTGGATGCGGTGAAAACAAAACAGAAAAAAATTCACAGACAGATAATTCTGTTTCTGACAGTTCTTCTTCATCTTCAAGCGTAGATAAAGAATCAAAGAAGGATTCTGTTGTAAGAATTGTTGCAGTCGGTGATAACCTTATCCACGATGGCATTTATAATCAGGCTCACCAAAGAGCAAAAGATGGTACATATGACTTTGATTATGCATATCAGTATGTTGAACAACTTATTAAACCAGCTGATATTGCTGTACTAAATCAGGAAACTCCAATAGCAAACGATTTGTTCCCGCCTTCAAATTATCCAATGTTCAATTCACCGACACAGCTTGGCGACAAGATGATAGACATGGGCTTTAATGTTGTAAGCCACTGTAATAATCACATTCTTGACAAGGGCGAAAAAGGAATGCTTGCAACTCTTGACTACTGGAAAAGCAGAAATATTTTGTGCTATGGTGCTTACAGAAATCAGGCCGACGTTGATGATATTAGAATTAAAGAAGTAAACGGCATTAAGTTCTCATTCGTTGGATTTATGGAGCATACAAACGGCTTGAAGCTCCCTGAAAATTCCGAATCAAAGCTTGTTTATACTTCACAGGTTGATGAGATGGAAAGACTCATAAAAAAAGCAAGATCAATGTCTGATGTTGTGGTAGTAAGCGTTCACTGGGGTGTTGAAACAACCAATCAGGTAACTGACGCACAAAAGTCACTCGCAAAGAAGTTTGTTGAGTGGGGCACAGATTTAATTATTGGTACTCAGCCACATACTATT
>CALMXN010000361.1 GCA_937871145.1 uncultured Clostridia bacterium | reverse complement strand
AATACTGTCTTTTGCCAGGTGAAAAAATCAGTAAAAGCACAACACTTTGCTGCAAGTACCGTGGCGAATACAAGGTCGGCGTACATTCAGTTACTGTAACCGACTTTTTAAAGGTATTCACAATAAGCTATCCGACACTAACTGTTATAAATATGCGTGTTTTTCCAAGAGTTGTTGATATTAATAATCCGTCATTTATTCCTGAAATCAATAATATAAAGAATATTTCCTGTGCACCACCACGGAAGCAGGATTATCTTGATATTGATATGCGAAAATACATATCAGGCGATTCTATGAGAATAATTCACTGGAAGACGTCAGCAAAAAGGAACGAGCTTATATCCAGAAAATACTCAGATGAGCTTAGAACAGAGGCTGTAATGATTCTTGACCTTAGCAAAAGCAAGGAAAAGGATGCAAGGAAGCTTGCTGTTGAAGATAAGGTTCTCGAAACTGTACTGTCAATTGTAAAGTATTATGTTAAGATAAAAGAACCGTTGCGTCTGATATATTTTGATGGCAAATTAAAAAATATTGTTATAAAAAACAAAGCTGATTTTGATTTATTCTATAACCGCTGTGTTGATATAAAATTCAGTTCATCTATTGCTCTTTCTGAAATTATAAGGGCAATACCGTCATATTTCAATTCCCAGGCCTTCACTATGATTGCAACCTGTAATTTTACTGAAGATATGTGCAATGTCTGTGCAACGCTTATTCAGGCTTACAGTGCTGTAACACTTCTCAATGTATGCGATAAATTTGATCCTGAGAAATATGATCTTAATCCAAAGGTAAACACAATACCAATTGATCTGAACGATGAAATTGACCAGGTTCTCAATAAGACGTAGGAGCTTGATATGAAAATTAATAAATTATTAGACAGTCTTTCGTATACCTTTATGACTGCATTACTGATGATATATATTGTAACAGGCTCA
This sequence comes from uncultured Clostridia bacterium, assembly GCA_937871145.1. Taxonomy (GTDB): domain Bacteria; phylum Bacillota; class Clostridia; order Oscillospirales; family Ruminococcaceae; genus SZUA-444. The sequence continues at coordinate 2,289 of CALMXN010000361.1, read as the reverse complement.
ATAATCAGCATTTTTGAGTTTAATGTGAGTTCATTTGTACTGTTGCTTTTTATTATTTCTGAAGCTGTTATAGTAAAGGTAATAATTCAGTTCCGGAAAAAGCTTATAATGTATTTATCTCTTGTCGCAGCAATAATACTTGTGATTTTTCTGCTGTACAGGTTTAATATTTCGGTAACAGATTATCTTGGCAAGTTCTTTAATTGGATTTTTGTTGACTATATGGACAGGGAAGAAGCATACGAATCCTTTTATGTCGTATTAATGCTTTTTATAACCGTGATTACTTCTGTAATAGCGTTTATGTTACAAAAAAAATTTATTACAAGATTTGCTGTTGCCCTTTTGATTGGAGCAGGCACAATTGCAATGGCTGTATTGAATATCGGCATTTCAAAGCTTCAGATTATCTGTACTGTTGCCTATATATTCTTTGTAATTGTAGAAAGAGCATTTATTCAAAATGAACAGGATAACAATAAAAGAGCGCAGAAAATCAGCCAGCGTCTTATTCCATTTGTTGTTGTGTTTGGTTTGTGTGTTTCAATTTTCCCATCACAGCAGACATCTTTTCAATGGGGCTTTGTAAAAAAAGCTTATAAAAGCATGTATATTAAAATCAATAATACAATAAATGATTTTAAGGTCAATTATATGGGTAAGGATGATTATTACTCACTGAAAATGGTTAGCTATTCAAAGAGTGGTAATCTCGGCGGTGATTTAGCTGTTACGTCAAATGACAGAGCGTTGAATATAGAAACTGATTTTGAACCTACAAAAGCACTTTACATCACTGGCTCTGTTATGAATAATTATCAGAAGAACAAATGGACATCAGATAGAAACAAATCAACAAAAATTATGGAATCAGCTCTTGACTCTGATGAATTGGTTTATGCAATTAACAGAAGTGGAGATAAGGTTGATTCAACAAAGCTTTTTGACATAAGAAAAATAACAATAAGCTATGATGGCATACATACAAAGACTATGTTCTTTCCGATAAAAACCAATTTCATTACTTCCACAGATAAATATAAAGCTGTCGGTGATGAGCTTCACTATAATAAGTCGATGGGTTATCCGACAAGCTATAGCGTTGACTACTATGATGTAAGGTATTCTAACTCAGAATTTGCAAAACTTGTCCATGATCAGGCAGGATATAAGTATGATGTAAACAACAACGGTAAGTATTCTTATTCACGAAAACTATTAGTATTAAAAGATGATCCTGAAGGAGTATTGAAAGAAAGAAGAAATGACATATATTCATCATACACAGATGTTCCTGACTGTATATCCGATAGAGTAAAGGAGCTTGCAAAGACTCTTACAGCAAATTGTAATAATGATTATAACAAGCTTAAAGCAATAGAGTACTATTTATCATCAAAATATACATATACAACCACTCCTGGTAAAATCCCGAAGGGTAAGGAGCTTGTTGATTATTTTCTTTTTGAATCTCAGAAGGGTTATTGTACATACTATGCAACATCAATGGCAATTCTTGCAAGATGTGCCGGTATTCCAACAAGATACGTTCAGGGCTTTATGTGCGAAGCTGATTACAGTGCATATTCATATAAAGCCAAAAACAGCTCAGCTCATGCCTGGGTAGAAGGTTATATAGAAGGAATCGGCTGGGTGCCATTTGAACCTACATCATCATTCACTGATAAAAGATATCCTCGGAACGATCAGGCGAGTGTGGAATCTGAGGAATCAGAAGATGAACATAATCCTGATATTGACAATAAAAAGATTAACGAGATTATGAATGGAGGTAAGAAGAATAACTCTGATATAATGGCTACAATAATAATTATATGTGTAGCTATAGTTGTTCTGCTTATGATATTCATTATTGCATCGTATTTTGTTGTGATGAAGCGCTTCAGGAAGAAGTATTCAAGAGGCAGCAATAATGAAAAGTATATGCAGATGTTTATGTATATGGTGAAGTTGCTTGAGCTTAACGGTTATTCTCCGTATGAGGCGGAAACTATCAGGCAGTTTGCTCTGAGAATTTCAAAAGAGTACAACACAAAAGAAATGGACATTCAAAAAATCGGTAAGGATTTCATGAAGATTCGTTATGGTGGTCATAAAATTACCGATAAACAGCTTGAATACATATCCTCATTCTGTGATACTCTTGTAAAAGAAAGAATTGAGCTTAAAGGCAAGTTCAGATTCAGTATAAAAGATTATTTTATAAAGAACAGGTTATTAAAATAAAAGCGATGAAACAGGGCGATAAAAATGTGCTATCAGTATAAA
>CALMXN010000360.1 GCA_937871145.1 uncultured Clostridia bacterium | reverse complement strand
TAAACAGAAGCACTTGGATATTTAACGTCAAGATGTGACTGCATTCCGATACCGTCAATAATGCCTTTTTCTTTAAGTTTCATAGCCATATTGTAAATATCGTTTGTTTTTGCTGGAACGTATTCGTTGTAATCGTTGATGAAGAGTTTGCATCCTGCCGGAGCATATTTTCTTGCATATTCAAATGCCTTGATTACAAAACTGTCATCACCGTAAACTCTTACCCAGTTTGAGTTGTCAGCCGGACGAAGTCCGCCGCCGTCGTTTAAGAATAATTCGTTACAAACATCGTATGCATAAACATCGAGTTTAGGGAATTCTGTTTTTAAAGCAGCAAAAGTATTCTTTATGAAGCTTTCAAGACGCTGGTTCATAATGTCTTTTGAAACGTAAGCACCATTGTCACTGAAGTTTTCTTTAAAGAACCAGCTAGGTGTCTGGCTGTACCATACAAATGTATGACCTCTTAAAGAAATTCCGTTATCTTCACAGAATTTTAAAGTCTGTCTTGCACGATTTAAAGAAACCTGAGTATTAACGTTATTGCCCTTCTGCTGACATGCGCCCTGATCAATAATTGCATCAGGCTTTAATTCATTTTCAGGAGTGATGCTGTTGAAATGCTTTTTGATAAATGAAGCACCTGAACTTAATTCATTAGGGCTTACTGATGTACCAATTTTGAAGCATCCGCTGAAAGCGTCCTTTAATGAATCAGATGAAGGGTTGGATGGGTTAGTTGGATTTGTCGGGTTAGTTGTAGGATTTTCAGATACAGAACCTCCAGAGAGTTTTACGTCATCCAGGAAGAAGCTGATTAAATCCTTTGCTGTTGGATCTTCTGTATATGCTGTCTGTACATACAGAGAAATACTAGCAGCTCCTGCAGGAACGGTAAAGTCACCTGAAAGTTCTGCCCATTTTCCGCAGCTTGCTGTAGCATCACCTATATTGTCATAATGTGTTTCACCGTCAAGGTCATACTGAACACCAAATGTAAAATCTGATGAATCATAGTTACTGTCGTTAAATCCAATATATGAATTAAACGAATAGTCACTTCCAGCTTTTAGTTCTGAAGATGATACTGAAAGACCATTCCACGACTGAGTTCTGCCTCCGACATACAATGATTTGCTTCCACCGTGTTTAAATGAATTGGTGAGTTTTAATGTAAGATCATCACCACGTGCTGCCCAGTCAGTACCTGTACCTTCGAAACCATCGGAAACACCTGTACCTGCGCCTGTTGGTGCATTTCCGTTTACTTCAGATACAGGAGTTGAAGGAGTAGTTGAAGGAGTATCGCCCGTTGATGTATTCGGGTTATCTTTGCCCATGATGAGCTCATTCTTTTTAACATTAGCTTTACCGCTTGAACGGTAGCCTTCAATGTTAAGAGCAACTTCGTACATCTTACCCATTGTAAGACCGGCTTTTTCCCACGCCTGGAAGTGGTTTGAAACTGTGATAGTACCCTTGAGGTTCTTCATAGCGTTAACCTGTGCAGGGTTTGTTTTTCTTACGCTCCAGTACTGAGCAAATGTCTCGGTACCATGAATAGATGGCTGATTGTTACGCATTGTTTTGTAAATGTCATACTGATTTCCATCTGAAGTAACTGTGCCAAGAGAAGTTGCCTGTCCTGGTGGTCTCCAATCACCCCACGCTTCTACTATATAATACTCTACAGTAGGATCTTCGGTCCAACCGTAAACGCACATATAGGAGTTACCCATAGGCTGGTAGTCAACATCATAATTAATAGCGATGTTTCCGTAATCCTGATATTTTTTTGTGCTACCAAGTTTCTTACCCGTACGGAACAGACAGTTTTCGATATTGCTCCATGAACAGTTGAATGCACCATTACTTCCGAGTTGCATATCAACAGATCCGCTGCCATTCTGATTCCAGAGTTCGTAATCGTAACCGTCTACATTTCCTTTTTTCTGTTGGTCAGCTGCTTTTACAACAGATACATCTGAATAAAATCCAGAAGCAGGAACAAGAGTAATACCCATTAAAACTGCAGTGAAACAACTTAAAATTTTTTGTTTCATATTTCAGATCACCTTCCTTATAGTACATAGTGTACTATTTTCATAATATTTTGTCAAGTATTGATA
>CALMXN010000359.1 GCA_937871145.1 uncultured Clostridia bacterium | reverse complement strand
AAAGCTGTCAGCTTGAATTCTACCATAGTGATAAGTTTTATTTGCGTTTTCAGTTGAAATTTTATCTTTCTTAATGATAAGCTTAGCAGGGAACGGACTTGAGTATTCGCTATGTATTAATATGTTGCTGACAAGTTCAGCCAACATTGATGCGCTCCAGTAAAATCAAGAGAAAACTTATCATCGGTATGCCTGCAAACAAAATCAACGTACCCGCCCCATAACCCAGTGTATAGACAAAAAGCCTGACGAAAACATAAATTTTCGTCAGGCTTTAAATCACTCAAAGTAATCAGCAACACGTTTTCCCCACGGAAGATAATCATCGAGATATTCGGGGTGATTGTGGAAATCAACTGACGGCAGCATTGTCAGCAGGTATTCAAGATAATCGAACACATCCAGATTGTATGCCTTAGCCGTTTCGATAAGGCTGTAAACTGCGGCGCTTGCCTTTGCTCCTCTGACGGTATCGCAGAACAGCCAGTTTTTGCGGCCGATTGTAAATGGACGAATTGCATTTTCTGCAAGGTTGTTTGAGATAACACACTTGCCGTTAAGCAGGTAATTTTCAAGATATTTCTTCTGGTTTTTTGCATATGTAACAGCTTTTTCAAGTCTTGTTCCCTTTAACGCATTAAGATTTTCAACCCAGCACCAATAAGCCTCAAGCAGAGGTTTTTCCTGCCTGATGCGCTCTTCTTTTCGTTCTGCTGAGGTCATATTCTCAAGCTGACTTTCTATGTGAAACAGCTTGTCGCAGAAATCACGCCCTGTCTCAGCAGCAGACTTTTCCGATCCCGGATTTTCAACGATGATTGCTTCACACCAATATCTTCTCATTATGAGCAAAGTCTTTCTTGCGAAAGCCTTATACAGCTGCATCTTGTAACATTCAGGTTATTGTAACCTGCATAGCCGTCGGTGTGAAGATATTCATCAAAGCTCCCGAGAAAAGCTTTTGGAACCTCTCCGCTTCGGGATTTGTTGTAGTCATATATGACAATTTGCTTTTCAGCATATTTACCGGTGCGGTAAACCCACATATATGACTTGCTTTCAGCCTTTTTGCCCTCCTCTTTAAGCACCTGCACAGGTGTTTCATCACAGTGAAGAACGCTTTCTTTCAGCAGATAAAGTTTCATTCTGTCAACCACAGGCTCCAGCCAGTCCTCACAGCTGCGTATAACCCAGTTTGCCATTGTGGAACGAGAAAGGTCAAAACCAAGTCTTAACCAATCCTTTTCCTGTCAATACAAAATCCATCCTCACTGTCGTTCGGACTTTGCTTCGCAAAGTATTTGGCTTATGGCACTGCCTGCACATATTTTTGATACAAATACTATTCTTCTTCTGAAAACCTAATAAAAAAATCTGCACAAAAGCCATTAACGAAAGCTTTTTGCTTGATTTTTGTAAGGTTTTCTATCGAAGAATAGTATAACATGAGCTACGGTTGACGGTGAAGCGAGTGAATGTGCAAGCACAGGCTGCGGAACACCGGCTTTTATGATGACGGGTTCGTTCTTGGCTTTGCATTTTCTGCACTCATAGCTTGCTCTGAAATATCTTCTGACTACAAGCTTTGCAGGGATAAGCTGAACATCCTCACGGATGAATTCCTTTCCCATTTCGCGCATTTCTTCACCGCACACTGGGCATATTCTTTTATCGGCTGAAAGCGTGCAATTCACAACTTCGGTATCAATCAGCTTTTTGTCAAGCAGCTTTTCGCGTCCTGATTTAGGCTCTTTTTTCTTTATGCCCTGAGGAGTTTTTACAATAGGCTCAACAGGCTTATCCGTATATTCCTGTTCTGCCTCGTTGAAAAAACCGAGTTCTTCATACTGCGGAGTTTTTTCACTTGAGCTTCCGAATTGTTTTTTCTTTGCAAGAGAAAGTGCTTCAAGATATATTCTCTCGTTCCGCCCAAGAGCTTCAATTCTATTTTCAAGTTTACTGATTATTTCTTCATATTTTGATAACTGGGCTTTGAGCAGTGCGTTTTCATTGTCTAAATTTTTAATGATTTTATCATTACCCACACTGCTCAGCTCCGTTCGTTTTTATTATATTTATTATACCACAAAAAGCCCGAAAAGTCCAGTAAAATCGGGCTTTTCGGGCAAGTTTTCTTAAAATATTTTTCCTTTTTCCGAGGGCTTTATTGCTGTTTTCTGCTCAACAGAAAGTCCCTCCAACAACCAGCGAAATTCCTGTCGTGATAATTCTCTTGCCTCAGCAGAGCTTCTTGGCCATCGATATTTCCCACCCGACAATTTTTTATACAACAGAACAAATCCGTCGTCCTCCCACAGCAGAGCTTTCATCCTGCTGCAGCTTTTTCCGCAGAACAAAAACAGGCTTTTTGAGTAGACGTCAAGCCCGCAATTCTGCTGAACAATACCCGCAAGGCCGTCAATACTTTTCCGCATATCAGTGTAGCCGCAGACGATGTAAATATGTTTTGCGGCATTAACATCACCTATCATATGCTTTTCAGAACGCTTAATATGCTGCGGAGCGTTTCAGCATCAGTTCCGCTTTGTACCGCAATTTCAGCACCGTTTATTCTGATGGTTATCGGTACATTTTCAGAGGCAGACTTTCTGTTTTCCATGCAGATTGCAAGAGGAACAATATCCTGCTTTTCCGATATTTTTTCGCAAATTCTATTGCGAACACGCTTCAGACGGTAGTAGTAGGTTTTGATATTTACTCCGTTTTCAGAACACCAACGTTCAACCGTCTGCCCGCTGCTTTGACATTCACGAACCATTTCGGACCACTCGTTCAGTATTACCTCACGCTTCACCTGACCAACTCTATCCATTCCAATCAACTCCATAGACTTTCTTGGGTACTTGGTTCAGTATATCATGGTGTTCAGCACCTTTCAATGCACTGGGTTATGGGGCGGGTACATCAATTGTTTAAGGCGGTACTGTAAAACCTTATGAAGACGTGTGCTCTTCCGATCTTTTACAGTACTGTCTTAAGATTATGAATATTATCTTTATTTTGCCAGATTGTATATTTCTTCAACATCACTCTGTGACAGCCTTACATACCATCCTACTTTTCCATCAGTGCTGTCAGTGGCTTTACATGCCATTTTTGTAATTTTGTCTGTTCCAATACCTGCGTCTGACATTCTGACAGGTAAACCTATTGACCTGAAGAAGTTTTCAAGATTCTCAGCTGTTTTACTTATTG
>CALMXN010000358.1 GCA_937871145.1 uncultured Clostridia bacterium | reverse complement strand
TCATCCTGTAAAGGAAAATGATAAAGATTATATTATTACTCAAGTTATTTCTGGATACATTAAAAGTTTGGGGTATGATGGAATTATTTTTATGAGTTCTTTACATAAAAGAGGCGATAATATAACTCTTTTCAGTGATGATGGGTGCATTTTTTTACAGTCTGATGTATATGATATTAATGATATTGTGTTCAAAACAAAACCTAATAACTCGAATTATCATGCAAAAGATATACTACCCGAAGAACTATTATAAAGTGAGAACATCTTAATACCTCCACATCACAAGCTTAATAGAGTTCATTCTGATGACTATATTAAACTTGTCTAATATTATTCAGACGACAATTACCATAAAACCTTAATCTATCTTATAAATAAAACAGTTTAAAAAAATAAAGCCCGAAGGCTTCATTTTAATTATACATTCCGTTTGCTGCCATATACTTATAAAGCTCGTCACCATGCTCCTGCTCTTCTCTCTGAATATGATTGAGGATATTTCTTATATCAGTATTCTTAAATTCGAAAATAGCAGTATTATAGTCAGAAGAAATCTTCTTTTCTATTTCCAGTGAATCGTTGAGCAACAGCTGGTCGGAATTCTTATCTGCCTGTGTCTGATTTACAACAGGTTCAGTGACTGCTGATGGTGGAGCTTTTGCTAAATTCATTGCTGGTATTGTTCCACCTAAAAGCTGATTGAGTGTATCAAAATGTCCCTGTTCCTTTTGTGCAAGCTGTGAGAATAAGGAATTAAGCTCTGGTGCTTTAGCCTCCTGCGAATACTTGTTATACTTATCAATACATAGCTGTTCATGACTTTTTGCATCAGTAAGATAGCTTGTTTCCTTTTGTGTTAGTTCCTGCATTTTTTTATCACCTCCAAATTTAGTATGCTTAATTTTTTAAAAAATATAAAAAAATACTGACTTAAAAAAGTCAGTATAATAAAATATCGTCTACTGAAAATAATAATAATTAAAAAGCCACGTAATTTCCGTGGCTTTAAATATTGATTTTAAGCAACCTGAGGGGCTTCAACAGGTTTGTTTTTATTGTTTTTTACAGAACATGCAAGCTTTTTAATCAGCACTGTAATCATTCCTGCAACAAATACAATTCCACCAATAAGAATTATTCTGAATGACATAATCGAAATTAAAGAACTTGCAAAACCGTTTGCTTCTTCAAAAGCATCAGCAATTTTACTCTTCGATAACATCATTACAATTCCAGCAGCAAGGAATAATGCACCGCTTGAAATAGCTATTGAACCAAGATAAACAATAGAACCGCCTGCATTCTTGTTAAGCTTGAACACAAAGAATGAGAAAAGAATAATTAATATACCCAGTCCCGAAAATGCACATATCCACATCCAGTTGTTGAATATGAAATCATAGTCAGAATAATTGTATTTATCCAAATTATTATCAATATTCTTTACTTGGAGTGATTCCATAAGATCAGAAGCATTATCATCAAGATAGCTCTCAAGGTTATTGAGGTTATCATCGCTGATTTTTATATCAGCAATTTCTTCAATCTTATCCTTGTTCTGTTCGATAAGTCCGGCAATTTCTTTTGAAGTAATTTCGTCAATATCCTTTTTGTTTGAAACATAATCTGCATATGCTGAAACCTTTTTTGCCATATAGTCCTTGATTTCAGTATCTTCATAGATTTTCCTTATATCTGCTTCGCTTACCTTAAGGTCAGAGTTTTTCTCAATTGTCTTGGAAACAATATCAAGAATTGTATCATCCTTCTTGACATCATATTCATCAGTAGAAATCATCTCACCGACCTTTATATCAAGAACATCAATCTTATCTATATCCTTTTCAAGCTGCTTTGGGCTTATTGATATTTTTGCAATAATACCCGCCATCATTGATACAACAAAAACAAAAAGCAGGATAAAACAGAATACAAGCCCTGTATATGACATAAAGCCCTTTTTCTTTTTAGCTTTTACTGGAGCAATTTCTTCCTGCTGTGCTGGTACAACTTGAGTAACAGGCGCAATTTCAGGAAAGATATTCTGAGCTTCAGGGGCAGCCTCAGGCTCTGTTGAAGCAATGGCTTCAGCAACAGGAGCACTTTCTTCTATAATAACCTCTTCGCCTTGTGACTCTTCAATTTCTTCAGGAATATCCTCAATCGGCTGAATCAGTTGTTGTGTATAATTATTTTCTTCGGTATCAGCAACAGGTTCTTCTTTAATTTCTGCCGGGGCTTCCCCAACTTCAGCAGTTTCAGCAGGAACTTTTTGAGCTTCATTTACTTGAGCTGGTGCTTCTTCAACCTGAGCCGGCACTTCTTCAACCTTAGCAGGTTCGCTTACTTCAGGCACAATAACAGGTGGCTGTTCTTCAATAACTTCCTGTAAAACAGGTTCCGGCTGTGAAATCTTGTTCCCACAGGCAACGCAGAATCTTGAAGTATTGTCATTTTCTTTACCGCACATTGTACAAAACATTTTACATCCCCCTCGAATTTATTAAACAAATTATAATACCATTTTTACTAACTGTCAAACAGAATGGATTATTGTGTTAATCCTTAAGCTTGAACTGATTACTGCTTTCGTTGTATTCGTAGTTGATTTTTAAAAGATGATAGATAATATCGCTCTTACTCCAGTCAAGCCCCTTGCAGAGGTCATCAAGGTCAACATAATTATCCCTTAACTGAGTGTTGACATAACTGAGTAGAATTACTGGATTCATTGGCATATTCATTTTTAATACTTCTTTCTGAATAAATGTAATATTTTTACAATGTTTATTATAGCAGACAACCATTTAAAAGTCAATATAATTATAATGAACTATTGAACTTATTAAGGTTGTCTATTGTTCTTCTGTCAAAAAAATGCTCAATTTTCTCAACCTGTTCTGTTTCACTTTCGGTTTTGTTTATGTAGCATAGAAAAACATTCAGAACAGAATGTCTGTAAAGAAGATAGTTTCCAAGCTCAAGACCTTTTACCGTCGGTTTTATATAGCCGTATTTCTGATACTCAACAAGCTCGAGATCATTAAGGTTGTTAAGCATTTTTGTAACAGATGACTGCCTTACGTGCAATAATTTTGCAAGCTCGTTTACTCTTATAACATCATTGACTTTGTGAATTCTGCATATCATTTCAAGATAATCTTCAATAGCTGGCGTAACAGCAGAGTTTTCAATAAGCTGATAACCTTTCATAGTATGAAAATTAGATTCGTCCACCTTTTCACCGCCTTCAAAACTTTTTTTGTGACAAAAAACCATCTTCTTCATATAATAGCTTTAGGAAATAATGTTTCCTTACACTAATATATTTAAAGAGGACTAAACATATGAATAATATTACATCATTACAAAATCTTAAAGAGGGAGATAAGGCAAAAGTCGTAAAGCTCTTGTCTGAGGGCAGTATCAAAAGGCGTTTGCAGGACATAGGGGTTATAGAAGGCACTGAAATTGAACGTCTTCAGGCAAGCCCGACCGGTGACCCTATTGCTTATTTTATAAGAGGTGCTGTTATTGCCCTCAGATCAGAAGACTCAACGAACATTATTGTTGCCCAATAGTCAGAAACGGAATATGAGGGATGGCTCTCATATTCCGTACTTTATAAAAGAAGGTGTTGGAAATGGGATTGACAAATAAATCGACGGGAATTAAAACCTTAGAAAACAGTCTTGTTATAAAAAAGCGAAAGGATACTGACAGAGTTATCGCCCTTGCAGGCAATCCGAATGTCGGCAAAAGTACAATTTTCAATAATTTGACCGGCCTTAATCAGCACACCGGCAACTGGCCAGGAAAAACTGTAACAAACGCACAGGGCTATTGCTCCTTTAATAATCAAGGCTATGTGTTTGTTGATATTCCTGGTACATATTCACTTATGGCTCATTCAGCAGAAGAAGAGGTTGCACGAAATTATATCTGCTTTGGTGAGCCTGATGCTGTCATTGTGGTATGCGATGCTACCTGTCTTGAAAGGAACCTGAATCTTGTACTTCAGACAATGGAAATCACCAAAAAGGTTCTTGTATGCATAAATCTTATGGACGAGGCAAAGAAAAAAAATATTACAATAGACATTGATGAAATATCAAAAGAGCTTGGCGTTCCCGTCGTAGGAATTTCCGCAAGGAAGAAAAAAGACATGGATAGGCTTATGAACACTCTTGAAACACTTTTTGCTGAAGAAAACAAGTCAGAAACTCTTACAATAAAATATATATCGCAGATTGAAACTGCTATAAATAAAGTAAAGCCAGCTATTGAAAATTATGTTACTGATAAAATAAATTCAAGGTGGCTTTCACTTAAGCTTCTTGATTATGACCAGACACTCATCAATGAAGTCAATACTTATCTTGGTTCAGATATTCTGAGTGATAATACTGTGAGCAATGCTGTTGACAGTGCAATAGATTATCTTAACAGGAACAAAATTGGCTCAGAAGAGCTGAAAAGCAAGATCGTTTCCTGCCTTGTTCTTACTGCTGAAGGAATATGCAATGACACAGTTAAATTCAACAAGGATACATACAACAGCCGTGACAGAAAGATTGATAAGCTTCTCGCAAGTCGTATAATAGGCTACCCAATAATGATTTTAGCTTTACTCGTAATCTTCTGGATTACAATAACAGGAGCAAATTATCCGTCACAACTTCTTTCAGACGGACTGTTCTGGATTGAAGATAAACTTGTTGATTTTGCAAAATATATTCATGTGCCTAAATTCATCTATGAAATGCTGATTTTCGGAGTGTATAGAGTTCTTGCGTGGGTAGTATCCGTTATGCTGCCCCCGATGGCAATATTCTTCCCACTTTTCACCTTGCTTGAGGATTCTGGCTTTCTCCCAAGAATTGCATTTAACCTTGATAAGCAATTCAAAAAATGCAACGCCTGTGGCAAGCAAGCACTGACCATGTGGATGGTTGATAGATGGATTTTTTTATATCATCACACAAAAAACCTCCATCGCAGGTTAAGCGGTGGAGGCTTCGTAATATTTTTGAGTATTTAATTGTTCTTTTCAAAGTTCCAGGCATCCTTACACATCTGAAGGATATCTCTTTTAGCTTCCCAGCCAAGAACATCTTTTGCTTTTTGCGTTGCTGCATAGAACTCTGCAATATCGCCTGCACGTCTTTCGACAACATTGTATGGGATTTTTATATTGTTAGCTTCCTCAAAAGCGTGGATAAGCTCGAAAACAGAAGTGCCCTTTCCTGTTCCAAGGTTATAAACATTAAAGCCTTTTTCAAGATGATCAATTGCCGCTACGTGACCTTCTGCAAGGTCAACAACGTGAATATAATCACGTACTCCAGTCCCGTCAAGCGTAGGATAATCGTCACCGAATACTCTTAATCTTTCAAGTTTGCCTTTTGCAACTTTTGTTATGTAAGGCATAAGATTGTTAGGAATGCCATTTGGCGCTTCACCAATCAAGCCACTTTCGTGTGCACCAATTGGGTTGAAATATCTTAATGCGCTGACACAGAAATCTTCATTTGCGTTAGCATAATCATTTAATATACGCTCAATCATTGCCTTTGTTTCGCCATAAGGGTTGGTAGTAGGCAATAAATTCATCGTTTCAACAAAAGGAATTTCATTATTGCCATAAACTGTTGCTGACGAACTGAAAACGAACTTATTTACTTTGTATTTACTGCACATTTTAAGCAACATCATTGTGCTTACAAGATTGTTATAGTAATATTCCAAAGGTTTTTCAACAGACTCACCAACAGCTTTTAAACCCGCAAAATGAATTATTCCATTAAAATTATTTTCAGAAAATACAGGTTCAAGTTCAGTTTCTATAGTTACATCCGCTTTATAAAACTTAACAGACTTACCTGTTATTTTTTCAATATTATAAACAGCTTCAATTTTACTGTTACAAAGATTATCTGCTATTACTACTGTGTGACCTGCTTCAAGCAAGGAAACGCAGGTATGTGAACCGATAAATCCTGCACCACCTGTTACTAATATATTCATTATAAATGTCCTTTCCGATACATTAAATTAATGTTTACAATATAATAAT
>CALMXN010000357.1 GCA_937871145.1 uncultured Clostridia bacterium | reverse complement strand
AATTTGCTTTCTCTCAGCAATAGCACGGTGAATTGTATCAACACTCAAATAGATTTTTTCGTTCATTGCCTTAACCCTGTCAGCAACGAAAACCTGTCGTTGTATTTGCTTTCCTTCATAAATGCTTGAAAGCCCTTCAATCTTTTTAAGTAGCTCCCTTGACTTTTTCTCCGTAAGAAAACGTGAGGATGTAACTGCATCCGCAAGCAGCTTCAACTCCGGCAGCTCAAATTCACGACTTGCAACACAATAGCCAGAATTATTCCCTCGAGTGCTGATAATATCAAGCCCATACGTTTTCAAAGCTTCAATGTCCTCGTAAAGTGCTTTTCGTGCAGCAGTAATTCCATAAAGCTCAAGCTGTGAAATGATTTCAGGCATTGTAATGATATGGCTTTCGTCTGTGCGTTCAAGCAGAATTTTATATAAATATATAATCTTCAATCGCTGGTTGGAATTTTTGATTTTGTCGTCCATAATTACAGCTCCATAATTATATTTTGCGTCATTCCTCAGTTGGTTCACCGAATTCATCAACAATGCCGTCTTCTAAATCTTCCTCAGCATCTGTTTTTCCTTCAATTAACCCCATAAGATAGGCACGCTCTTCCTCTGTTTTTCCGTCGTTGATATTAATATTAGTCATATCTTTTCCATCAAAGAAAAAGTTATATCCATCATTTACACCTTGTAAATAAAGTTTTGATAGGTTTTCGCTATTGCTCATTTTTACAATCCTTTCTCTAAAACAAACGTGCTCCATGTATCCGCATACTGCAAAAGGAACAGTAACGGACATTCCTTTGTTGCAACAGATTTGTTATCATCAACATACTGTCCATCGTGATACATAACAGCCTGCACTTCATCAGGTGTAAGCGGAAAATGCTGCATAATAAGATACAGACTTCTTACGGGAACACTTAGATAAGTCATGTCATTATTCACGCTGTATGGAACACTTGGTTCTTTATTTTTCTTGCTGATATTTTTTATATAAAGTGGACTATTTGGCATACCCGCCTTGCCCAAATCGTGAAACAGAGCTGTCACGATACAACTGTCATCGCTGATTTCGGGTGCAAGTGTATTTTTCATTTTCAGCATGGTTTCTGCAACATTCAATGAATGCTCAAGAAGTCCGC
>CALMXN010000356.1 GCA_937871145.1 uncultured Clostridia bacterium | reverse complement strand
TGATATCACAACAGACAGTGACAGAGTTCTTGCACTTCTTCCAAATGCCTATATACAGGGTGAATGTGCAGGAATAAATATGGCAGGTGGCGAAAAGTTTTACGATAAGGCTATTCCGATGAATGCTATTGGCTTTTTTGGAATGCATATCATCACAGCGGGAACTTATACAGGTGATGTATATACTGATAAGAATGAAGAAAGCTATAAAAAGCTGTTCACAAAAGATAATAGGCTAATGGGCTATATTCTTATTGGAAAAGTTGAGCGTGCAGGAATTTATACCTCTTTAATAAGAAAAAAAACTCCGCTTGATACAATCGACTTTGAACTGATAAAAGAAAAGCCACAGCTTATGGCATTCTCAATGAAGGAACGTGCCCACAAGTTAAGTGGGGCAAAGTAATTCTTTGAAAGGAAGAGCATAATGAAAATTATTGCAGGTGAAATGCACTTTAAGGTGCTTAATGATACAATAAAAGAGCATGCTGGTGAAACAGTTGAAATTGATAACTGTATCGGTCAGCGTTATATCGGAAGTGGACGCAGAAGCGGGGATGTCATTATTAATGGTACACCAGGTAATGCACTTGGTGCTTATCTTGACGGTGCTGATATTGTTGTCAACGGAAATGCTCAGGATGCAACGGGCGACACAATGAATGAAGGCTCAATTTCAATTTATGGTTCATCAGGTGACGCAACAGGCTATGCTATGCGTGGCGGAGTAATATATGTCCGTGATAATGCTGGCTATCGTGCTGGTATTCATATGAAATCTTATAAACAAAAGCACCCTGTACTTGTTATTGGTGGTTCTGCTGGTAGCTTTCTTGGCGAATATCAGGCAGGTGGACTTATTATAGTCCTCGGTCTTGGATGTGATACAATTCCTGTCGGCGATTTTTGCGGAACAGGTATGCATGGCGGCAAAATGTTCATCAGAACAGACAGATTACCAGCCGATTTACCAAAGCAGGTTGTAGCAGAAGAAGCAACTCCTGAAGATCTTAAGGAAATTGAGAAACATATTTCAGAATTTTCATACAAATTTAATACCGATATGCGAGAAATTTATGAGCATAAATTCTATATTTTAACACCAGATACAAAAAATCCTTACAAACAACTTTACACACAGAACTAAATAGTATATAATATTATATTAAGTGAATGTGAGTTGATCTCACTTACTTGCAGATAATCAAATTCCTCGCCATAATGACGGGGAGTTTATACTGTAACGGAATATTCAATAAGTACGGAGGAGCTATTATGAACATTACAAAAAATGAAGCAATACAGTTTGTAGAGCAGAATGATGTAAAGTTTGTCAAATTGGCGTTTTTTGATGTATTCGGGAAAATGAAGAATATCAGTATACTGGCGTCAGAACTCCCACGTGCTTTTGAAACAGGAATAGGATTTGATGCTTCCTGCGTAAGAGGATTTATGCAGGTAAATGAATCTGATCTTATACTTTTTCCTGATCCAGGTACCCTTACAGTTCTTCCGTGGAGGCCACAGCAGGGTAGAGTTGTCCGTTTATACTGCAACATCAGATACCCTGACGGAACTCCTTTTGAAGGCGACGGCAGATACATCTTAAAGAATGCATTGCTTGAGGCACAGGAGCATGGCTACACAGTTCAGATCGGATCTGAATGCGAATTCTATCTTTTTAATCTTGACGAAAACGGCAACCCAACCAAAATCCCACATGATTTTGCTGGATATTGCGATGTTGCACCAGCTGACAAGGCTGAGAATGTCCGCCGTGAAATATGTCTGACTCTTGAAGAAATGGGCATTATGCCTGAATCTTCACATCACGAGTCTGGACCTGGTCAGAATGAGATTGATTTCAAATACAGCAATGCACTTGAAGCAGCTGATAATCTTCAGACCTTTAAGAGTGTTGTAAAAAGCATTGCTTCAAGAAATGGTCTGTATGCATCATTTATTCCTTTGCCGTTATATAATTCCTTCGGAAGCGGTCTGCATATTAATTTTTCACTTCTTAGTAACGGTATAAATATTTTTGAAGCGGACAAAACTAAGCACTCAAAAGCTGCAGAAAGTTTTATTGCCGGTATACTTAACAGGGTAAGAGAAATGACATTGTTTTTAAACCCTATAACAAATTCCTATCTAAGATTTGGTAGGGGTGAAGCTCCTCAGTATATCTCCTGGTCACATCAGAACCGTTCACAGCTTGTCAGAATTCCTGCAGCTACCGGTGAATTTTCAAGAATGGAATTAAGATCTCCTGATCCGTCCTGCAACCCTTATGTTGCATTTTCATTATTGATTTACGCTGGAATTGAGGGAATAAGAGACAATAGTCAGCTTCCTCAGGCTGTTGACTTAAATCTTTACCAGCAGGTGAACCAGCAGACTGCGCATCTTGAAAAGCTCCCGTCTTCTTTATCAGAAGCACTTGAGCTTGCAAAAGAAAGTGATTTTGTAAAATCTAATCTTAATGATAAATTCTACAAATCATATCTTTATGAAAAGCAGAAGGAATGCACAGAGTATGAATCCTCTGATGAACGTGAAGTTTTTGAAGACAAAACATATTTTCTAGATTTTTAATATCTGTTTCTTTTAGGGGGAATGAGTAGATGCAGAATGTACTTCTCGTATCAAGCAGTGAAAAAAGTACAGATATGCTCGTTTCACTATTAAAGTCAGAAAATTCACCTTTAATATCAACTGTCAGTAATGGTGCAGAGGCAAGACGAACTCTTATCGAGAATGATTATGATTTAGTTGTAATCAATGCGCCGCTTACCGACGAATTTGGCCATGAGCTTGCAATAAGAGCCACTGAGGACACAACTTCAGCAGTAGTACTTATCACAAAAGCGGAAATTGCCGATCAGGTATCATCAAAGGTTGAAAATTACGGAGTACTGGTAGTAACAAAGCCGATAAACAGGCTGATGTTCTTTCAGGCAGTAAAACTGGCTTGTGCAACAAGGCAGAGATTACTTGGCTTTCAGAATGAAAACGTGAAACTTCAGAACAAGATTGAGGAGATAAGACTTGTTGACAGGGCAAAGTGTGCGCTCATACAATACCTCAGCTATACTGAGCAGCAGGCACACCGATACATTGAAAAACAAGCTATGGATATGCGAATTTCTAAAAAAGAAGTCGCACTTGGCATATTAAAAACATATGAAATATAAATGGAGGGTGAGAATATGGAGCAAAAGGCATATTTGATTTTGGAAAACGGCACTATATTTGAGGGGAAAAGCTTCGGTTGTTCAGGCGAAGTTGTTGGAGAAATTGTTTTCACAACAGCTATGACTGGATATCTTGAAACATTGACTGATCCAAGTTATTACGGACAGATTGTTGTTCAGACATTTCCGCTTATTGGAAACTATGGTGTTATCCCATCAGATTTCGAGAGTAAGCAACCGCATTTAAAAGCGTATATCGTTAAAGATTGGTGTCAAGAGCCTTCGAATTTTCGTTGTGAGGGTGATCTTGACACTTTTTTAAAGTCGGCGGGAATAATTGGACTTTATGGTATTGACACCCGAGCACTCACAAAAATAGTTCGTGAACATGGCGTTATGAACGGTAAAATCGTGCAGGAAGGTTCAAGCACCCGTCTTTCTCTTGATGAACTTGAAAACTATACAATAGTTGACGCCGTAAAATCAGTAACCTGCGATAAGGAAGAAACATTCAAACCCGATGAAATAAAGCACAAGGTTGTCCTTTGGGACTTCGGTGCAAAAGCAAATATAAGACGTGAGCTTGTAAAGCATGGTTGCGAAGTAATAGAAGTTCCGTCGTATACAACAGCAGAAAGAATTAAAGAGCTTGCTCCTGACGGAATAATGCTTTCAAACGGTCCTGGCGATCCAGCAGAAAATGTTGAAGTAATAAGCGAACTTAAAAAACTTGCTGCAGCTAAAATCCCAACCTTCGGAATATGCCTCGGACATCAGCTTTTAGCTCTTTCACAAGGCGCAAAAACTGAGAAGCTTAAATATGGTCACCGTGGAGCAAATCAGCCTGCACTTGAAAAAGCAACAAGCAGAGTTTATATAACTAGCCAGAATCATGGATACGCTGTCGTAAATGACAGCATACCAGCAAATGCAAAAATCAGTTTTGTGAATGCAAACGACAATACCTGTGAGGGAATCGAATACACAGATATGCCTGCATTTTCAGTTCAGTTCCACCCTGAAGCTTCAGCAGGACCACTCGATACAGCATTCCTGTTTGACAGATTTATTAAGTTAATAGAGGGAGGAAACAAATAATGCCTTTAAATAAAGATATTAAAAGAGTAATGGTAATCGGTTCAGGACCTATCGTAATCGGTCAGGCTGCTGAGTTTGACTATGCGGGAACGCAGGCCTGCCGTGCTTTGAAGGAAGAAGGACTTGAAGTAATTCTTATTAATTCAAATCCTGCTACTATTATGACAGATAACGCGATGGCAGATAAAATCTACATCGAACCACTTACTCTTGAAACTGTAAAAAGAGTTATAAAGAAAGAACGCCCTGACAGCCTTCTTTCAACACTTGGCGGACAGACAGGTCTTACCCTCTCAATGCAGCTAGCTAAGTCCGGCTTCCTTGAAGAATATGGTGTTAAGCTTCTTGGTGCAAACCCTGAAACTATCGATAAAGCAGAAGACCGTCAGATGTTCAAGGATACTATGGAGTCAATCAATCAGCCTTGTATTCCATCAGTCGTAGTAACAGACGTAGAAAGTGCTGTAAAATTTGCTGACGAAATCGGTTATCCTGTTATTATCCGTCCTGCATTCACACTTGGTGGTTCAGGTGGCGGAATAGTAGACAACCTTGAAGAACTCCTCGAAATAACAAGAAACGGACTTGAGCTTTCACCAATCCATCAGGTTCTTGTTGAAAAATGTATCGCTGGATGGAAGGAAATCGAGTTCGAAGTAATGCGTGACAGTGTCGGCAATGTAATTACTGTCTGCTCAATGGAAAACTTTGACCCTGTCGGTGTTCATACAGGTGACAGTATTGTTATTGCTCCTTGCGTAACATTATCAGATAAAGAATATCAGATGCTCCGTTCAGCTGCATTAAATATTATTTCAGAGCTTAAGGTAGAAGGCGGATGTAACTGTCAGTTCGCATTGAACCCTGATAATTTTGAATATGCAGTAATTGAAGTTAACCCTCGTGTATCCCGTTCGTCAGCACTTGCTTCAAAAGCAACAGGATACCCAATTGCAAAGGTTGCAGCAAAAATTGCAATAGGCTATACACTTTCAGAAATCAAGAATGCTGTAACAGGAAAAACAGCAGCCTGCTTTGAGCCTGCTCTTGACTATGTAGTTGTAAAGCTCCCAAAATGGCCTTTTGATAAATTTGTTTATGCAAGAAGAACTCTTGGTACACAGATGAAGGCAACCGGTGAAGTTATGGCTATCGGCACAACTTTTGAAGAAGCTATAATGAAAGCAGTCCGTGGTGCCGAAATCGGACACGACTGTCTGCTAAGTCCGAAATTCGCAAAATTCACAGATGATGAAATCAGAGCTAAAGTAGCTGAATGTAATGACCTAAGACTTTTCTCAATATATGAAGCTCTCCGTCGTGGCATAACAAAAGAATATATCCACGATATAACAAAGATTGATCTATGGTTCTTATCAAAGCTCAATAAGCTTATTGACTGCGAAAGAGAACTTGCAAAAGGTGATCTTGACGAACACCTATATAAAAAGGCAAAATTTCTTGGCTATCCTGATAAGGTTATTACAAAAATTTCAGGCTGTGAGATTAAAAAGCCAGCACGTGCTTCTTTTAAAATGGTTGATACCTGTGCAGCTGAATTCTCTGCTGAAACACCTTACTTCTATTCAAGCTATGATAAGGAAGACGAAGCAAGTGAATTTATAAAGCATCAGAAAGATCCAAAGCCAACAGTAATAGTA
>CALMXN010000355.1 GCA_937871145.1 uncultured Clostridia bacterium | reverse complement strand
CAAAGGATCTCGACAGTATAGTTGCTAATACAAAGCTTGATGAAAAATATCATATGAGTACAACACATATGATTCTTGTTAAGCCTGATATTCCATCAAAAGATATAAATAATATGCTCAATGAAATTAATTCTGTTGATGGCACAGCATTTGCTTTTGGAATGGATTCACTTATAGGTAACAGTATCCCACAGGAAGTTATTCCTGAACATCTGACAAAAACTTTAAAGAGCAATAACTGGCAGCTTATTCTTGTAGGTTCTGAATATAAGATTGCTACTGATGATGTTAATAAGCAGATTGAAAAGATTCAGGACATTGTAAAGAAATATGATAATAAAGGCATGGTTATCGGTGAAGCAGCTTGTACAAAAGACCTTATTAATATCACAGATAAAGACTTTAAGGTTGTAAGTATAGTTTCTATAGCAGCTATTTTCATTCTTATTGCTCTAGTGCTTAAGTCAGTATCATTACCAATTATCCTTGTAGGTATAATTGAATTTGCTATATTTATTAATATGGGTATACCGTTCTATACAGGGACAAAACTACCATTTATTGCTTCAATTGTCATAGGAACTATTCAGCTCGGCTCAACAGTTGACTATGCTATACTGATGACAACAAGATACAAGAAGGAAAGATACAGAGGGCAAGATAAGCAAGGCGCAATATCTATAGCTGTTTCAACATCAGTCAAGTCATTGATAGTCAGCGCTTTAAGCTTCTTTGCAGCAACATTCGGTGTAGGGTTATATTCAAATATTGATATGATAAGTTCATTATGTACATTGATGGCAAGAGGTGCATTGATAAGTGTCTGCGTAGTATTGTTTATGCTTCCTTCAATGCTTATGGTATTTGATAAATTAATCTGTAAAACTACTATGGGTATGAAAAATAAAGATTATGCCTATAAAATATAAGAAAGGATATATTGATATGAGAAATTTTAAGAAAATTATTGCAGGAATAGTAGCAATCCTTATTGCAACAGGTGCAACTTCAGCATTTGCTATAAACAAAAATAATGATTCCAAAGTAACAACTAATATTGTAAAAGTAAGTTCTGAAACTACAACATCAGAGTCACGAGAGGCATCTTCAGGCAATGTACAGAAGGATGAAACAGTATACCTTAAGCTTAAGGCTGACGGTTCAACAAAGAAAACAATTGTAAGTGGATGGCTTAAGAATCCTGGTGCTCTGAGTACTATTGAAGATGTTTGTGACCTTAAGGAAATTGAAAATGTCAAGGGTGATGAAAAATTCACAACAAGTGATGGAAAAGTAACCTGGGACGCTAAGGGCAAAGATATTTACTATAAAGGAACTTCAGATAAGCAGGCTCCAGTTTCTGTAAAAATTACATATACACTTGACGGAAAAGAGATTTCTGCTGAAGAACTTGCAGGAAAAAGCGGTAAGGTAAAAATCAAATATGAATTTACAAGCAATAAAAAGGTTAATGAAACTATAAGTGGAAAGAAAGAAGAAATAAATCTTCCATACCTAATGGCAACAACAATGATATTTGATAGTGATAAATTCCTGAATGTTGAAATTGATAATGGTAAGATTATTTCAGACGGCAAAAGATTAGTAGTCGAAGGCATAGCAATACCGGGTCTGAAAGAAAGCTTAAAAATGGATGCGGTTAATGCAATCCCAGAATCATTTGAAGTAACAGCTGATGTTAAGAATTTCTCACTTGAAACCTCGATAACACTTTGTACAGGTAATGTATTGGATTTATTAAATGATGATGTGAAAGTAAATAGTGATGTTTTTGGCTCAATGTCAAAACTGACTACTGCAACAAATTCACTTGTTGCTGGCTCATCAAAGCTTTCTGGTGGTGTTTCTGAGCTTAATGCTAAAACAGTTTTATTGAGTAGTGCAATAACAAGGCTGAATGCTGGTTCAACTCAGTTGGCAAGCGGAACATCAGCATTAAAATCAGGAACAAGTCAATTGCTTAACAACTATAAAGGTATAAATTCAGGAATTACAAAAACTGGTGCAGGTTTAAACAGCTTGTCTGCTGGTATAGACAGCACAGTATTAAAGCTTGATCAGACTATACAAGGTAACAAGCAAGTTCTCCAGGGCTTAAAAGGTATTGCAGCAACATTACCAGAAGGTGCTCAAAAGGCACAGTTGACTGCAACCATTCAAAGCTATGAAGCATTAATTCATAATCAGGAATTAATCAGTGCGTCTATGAAATCAGGCAACGGTGGAATTAAAGACGGAACTACTGCATTAATTAACGGTAATAAGCAACTTTCTTCAGGTTCTGTTCAGTTCAATAATGCATTAGCGACATTGGACGCTTCTGCTGGACAGCTTAACGCAGGTGCAAAAGAACTAGCTACTGGTTTAGGTCAGTTGGATGGTCAGAAAGGTACATTGATTGAGGGTATAAAAGCTCTTAATAATGGAGCTCAGCAGTTAGATGCCGGTCTTCAGACATTCAAAAAAGAAGGTATTGATAAGATTATTACTGCAATGGGGGGAGATCCTGAAGGATTATCTCAACGTATCACTGCAATAAAGAAGCTATCAAAAGAAAACGACAATTTTTCAGGAGTCAATAAAGATATGAAATCAAGTGTAAAGTATGTTTTTGTTACAGATAGCATTCTTGCTAAATAACTTTATATCATAGTATTGAAATTACTTCAATAAATAAAAATCCCTTCTATGGTTTTATTTTACCATAGAAGGGTTCTTTTTTCTTTGTCCGTTTTTACTGGACTTGTTCACTATGCCGGGGGATATTTATTATATATCAAGATTATTTACGCGATAGGTGAGTGTCAGTAAGCTGTCACCTAAATGAACATTTTCTACAACAACATCTTCATAGTCAATTCTCAGATCGTAATGACTGAAATTCCAGAAAGCGTGAACACCAAGGTTTACAAGTTCATCTGCAACACTCTGCGAAGCTGATTTTGGAATACACAGAATTGCTATGTCAGGATGTTTTTCTTTGCAGAAGTTTTTGATTTCAGAAATGTTGCTGATTGTTATGTCAGAAATAGTTTTTCCGATCAAATCGGAATTTGTATCAAAAATTCCAACCAATTCGCATCCTCTTGTTGAAAAGTTAATGTGTGTAGCAATAGCTTTTCCGAGGTTACCGGCACCAATCAGGATAGTTTTAAAGCTTTTATCGATACCAAGAATTTTTCCTATTTCATTGTGAAGATCCTCAACATTATATCCATAGCCTTGCTGACCAAAACCACCAAAACAGTTAAGGTCCTGCCTTATCTGTGAAGCTGTTATATTCATTTTCTCAGAAAGCTCTCGCGATGAAATACGCACTATATTTTGAGTTAGTAATTCACTAAGAAATCTATAATAACGAGGTAATCTCTTAATTACAGAAGTCGATATTGAGCTATGTTTTGACATATGTCTTCCTCCCACCAATAGTGTTAATTATAAAAGCTTAACTAATCTTTCGTTGATAGCTAAAAGAAATTCTTCAGTTGAGGCATTTCTTTTATTCTCAAGCGTTGACAGAGCAGCAAGGTCACCAGTCATAACTCCATCTTCAATTGTATTAATTGTAGCCTGTTCAAGTTTATCTGCAAATTCTATAAGATCAGCGTTATTATCCAGTTCACCACGTTTTTTCAACGCACCTGTCCATGCAAAAAGTGTAGCAACAGAGTTTGTTGATGTTCTTTCGCCCTTTAAGTGTTTGTAGTAGTGGCGTGTAACAGTTCCGTGAGCAGCTTCATACTCATAAAGTCCTTCAGGGGATACAAGCACTGATTTCATCATACCCAGGCTTCCGAAAGCAGTAGCGACCATGTCTGACATAACATCACCATCATAGTTTTTACAAGCCCAGATATATCCGCCTTCTGAACGGATAACACGAGCAACAGCATCATCAATAAGTGTATAGAAGTATTCAATTCCAGCGGCATCAAATTTATCTTTATAATCCTTATCAAAGATCTCCTGGAATATATCTTTAAATCTATGGTCATATTTCTTTGATATTGTATCTTTTGATGCAAACCAGATATCCTGTTTTACATCAAGTGCATAGTTAAAGCAAGACTTTGCAAAACTTGCAATACTTTTATCTGTATTGTGAACGCCCTGAATTATGCCGTCAGTATCTTTGAAGTTGTGGATAAGCTCACGTGTTTCATTACCGTCTTTATCAGTAACAATAAGTTCTGCTTTTGAACCTTCAGAAACTCTCATTTCAGTATTCTTATAGATATCACCATAAGCGTGACGCGCAATTGTTATTGGTTTTTTCCATGTTGGAATAAATGGATTTATACCTTTTACAACGATTGGAGCTCTGAAAACTGTACCGTCTAGAATGGCACGAATTGTACCGTTTGGAGATTTCCACATTTCTGACAGATTATACTCCTCAACTCTTTGTGCATTTGGTGTAATGGTTGCGCACTTTACAGCGATGCCATATTTCTTTGTTGCTTCTGCTGAATCAATAGTAACCTGATCTTTAGTTTTTTCTCTGTTTTCAAGACCAAGATCATAATATTCTGTATTCAACTCAATATAAGGTGTCAAAAGAATATCCTTAATCATCTTCCAGATGATGCGTGTCATTTCATCTCCATCCATCTCAACGATTGGGGTGGACATTTTGATTTTATCTGCCATATTAACCTCCTGAATTAAATTATATAATGCTTTATTACACCAATTACGATTAAGTGAAGTGGGTAGTAAGCATAAAATATCCATTTATTGAATTTTCCGCCGTTTCCTCTTTTCCCATTATAAAGATAAAGAATAGGAAGAGCAAGAAAAACGCTGAACTGATATAGCTCTCTGAGTGGTGATAAATCGTAATAAACATTTGAAAATGCAGCACCTGCCACCATACATATTGAAATAATTGCGAAAGCCTTGCACTGAGATGAATAATCGTCATGATAGATTGCAAAAGTTAGGCAATATAAAATTCCAAATATCGGCCAGTCTCCAAATAATGAAATAAGGCATAGTGCAATAATTATAGCATACTTAAATACTAATTCGAAATCTGCATTCCATACAATAATAGAAATAAGCCCAAGCAGCAAGGTGTAGATAACACCAAAGTTATTATAATTTGAAATATCAAAACCATAGCTACAAAAACTATATGCAAATGCTGAAATAACAGCAAAAATACTAAGTCTTGTGATATACTTTTTGATATTGCTTGTCTTATAATAACCTTCAGCAATGAAGAAACTCATAATAGGTAATGTTAAACGACCAATTATATGCATACATTGTCCCAAAGGAGTCATTTTATCAACAAAATTCCAGGCGATATGGTCAATTGTCATTGCAATTATAGCAATATATTTCAGTACATTTGCTGATAAATACTTTTTGTTATCGGTCATAAAATATCACTCAGTCTAAGATATTATTTTATTTGTTCTTTTGTGTAATTGAGAAGACCACCAGCAAGAATAATATCCTTGGCACGACCAGATAACTCACACTTAACAGTTATTGACTTGCTATTTGTCTTATTAAGAAGTGTGAATTCTGTCTTTCCATCTTCAATCTGCTTTCTTACGTCAGTCAGTACAAGCTCATCACCAAGTGAAATAAGTTCATAATCAGACTCATTAGCAAATGTCAAAGGAAGAATTCCAGCATTTATAAGGTTTGCTCTGTGTATTCTTGCAAATGATTTAACAAGAACAGCTTTTACACCAAGGTATAATGGAGCAAGTGCTGCGTGTTCTCTTGAAGAACCCTGTCCGTAGTTTGCACCACCGACAATTATGCTTTTTCCATATTCTTTTGCACGAGTAGGGAAGTTCTCATCACAAACTGTAAAGCAGTGATTTGAAATTGCAGGTATATTTGAGCGGAGTGGAAGAATTTTTGCACCAGCAGGCATAATATGGTCTGTTGTTATGTTATCTTCAACCTTCAAT
>CALMXN010000354.1 GCA_937871145.1 uncultured Clostridia bacterium | reverse complement strand
AGCCTGCTTTCTTGTCATATTAAGCTTTTTGAAAATATGATAGTCAGAGCAGGAAACCAAAATGCCTGTTTCTTTGATTCCAATATCTTTCACAAGTTTGAAGTCACTTTTTGTTGCTCTTATCCATGTTGTGATTTCAGGGAATTTATATCCACGCTCTAAACATTTATCCAAAGCTTCCCTGTCTTTTTTGCTATAAACGAAAAATTCAGTCTGTCTTACAATTCCGTTTGGCCCGCTAAGCCTGTGTAACAAATCAAATATATCAACAATCTGTTTTGACGAATATGGGGACTGTGACTGCTGACCGTCACGGAAGGTTGTGTCTGTTATCCATATATTTTCAGGAGTATTAATAGGTACCTTCCTGAAATTGAACGGAGTCTTCGGAACTTCACTATAAGGATATAAATCCCTGAACAGATTAGGTTCCTCAACATCCTGAATTGTGTACTTGTATGGGTCCTGTTCAAGTAAATTCGATTTTTTGCTTAATTCAATCATCTCTATCACCTATCTAATTATTTTGTATTATTGTATACAATTATACATACATATAAATTTTTGTCAATGGTTTTTGAAGACATTTTTTATTATAATTGCATATCTGTTCATTTTAATTAAAAATCAAGGACATACAGCCTTGTTTTTGCAGGATTTAATTTTAATTGTTGCAGATTTTTAATATTTTGCAGATATTTTTGCTTTATTTTGAAGTTTATAGAAAACAAAAGTTGACAATACTTAAAAACAGTAGTAAAATTAAATTTGAAATTGAAATTCATTTTCAAATTGAGGTGAAAAACTTGGATAATGCGAGTTACAGAACAAAGCAGCGTGAATATATTCTTTCTTTTTTTAAAGATAATGCGGGAAAGCACTTTACTGCCGAAGATGTTTTTGAACATCTTAAGTCTCAGGGTAACTGTGTTGGTAAATCAACCGTCTACCGCTATCTTGAAAAACTTGAGAAAACCAACATGGTGAGAAAATATATTGCTGATGATGGTGCGTCAGCCTGCTTTGAATATGTTGACAACAACACTCATTGCGATGAACACTTTCATTTCAAATGCTCATCCTGTGGTGCGTTATTGCACGTTGACTGTGATTTTTTAGTTAATCTGAATAATCATATTATGTCCCACCATAACTTTGAAATAGACTATTCTAAAACAGTGCTTTATGGCATCTGTTCCGATTGCCTTCAGGCAAGACATAAAGGAGATTGATTTATGAAAAAAATACTTAGCTTAATTTGTTGTGCAGCCCTTGTTCTTTCAATGGCAGGATGTACAGACGGAAACAAAAAAGATAATGGAAAACTTAAAATAATTGCTACACTGTACCCGCAATATGACTTTGCAAAGCAGATTGCCGGTGACAAGGCGGATGTTGAATTACTTTTACCCGCTGGTGTTGACAGCCATTCATTTGATCCTACTGCTTCTGATATTATCAGCATCGGCAAATCAGATATGTTTATTTATACAGGAAAGTATATGGAAGTCTGGGCTGATAAGGTAATTAAGAGTACAAAAAGCAAGAAACTTAAGGTAGTTGATGTTTCAAATGGTATTACTCTTGAAAAAACGGAAGAACACAAGGAAGAGGAACACGAAGAACACGAAGAACATCATCACGAATACGATCCACACATATGGACCGATCCGCAATACGCAAAGATAATGGTAGATAATATTGTTAAAGGTCTTTGTGAAATTGATGAGAAGAATGCTGATTTCTATAAAGCAAACGCAGAGAAATACAAAAAAGAGCTTGACAGAATTGACAGCGAACTTAAAGATGTTGTATCGACATCAAAGCATATTGAACTTTTCTTTGCCGGCAGATTCGCATTGCATTATTTTGCTGAAAGATATAATCTTAAATACACTGCCGCATATGATTCCTGCTCAAGTGAAACAGAGCCGAGTGCAAAGGCTGTTTCAGAAATTATAAAGCAGATGAAGGAAAAGAAAATCAAGGTTATCTTCTATGAAGAGCTTGTTAATCCTAAGGTTGCAAAGGCTATTGCTAAAGAAACCGGGGCTGAACCTTTGGTATTGCACTCTTGTCATAATGTATCAAAGGATGAACTTAAAGCAGGAAAAACTTATATTCAGCTAATGGAACAGAATATCATAAACCTCAGGAAGGGGCTTAACTAATGGCATTACTTACTTGCAAAAATCTTTGTGTAAACTATGACAATTTTCACGCCGTATCAGACATAAATTTTTCTATTGAAAAAGGCGACTATGTTTTTGTTGTCGGTGAAAATGGTTCAGGAAAAAGTACACTTATCAAAACAATTGCCGGACTTCTCAAGCCAAAAAGCGGAGAAATTATTTTCGGTGATGACACCACAAATAAAATAGGATATCTTCCGCAGCAGACTGTTATTCAGCGTGACTTTCCTGCCTCAGTTTATGAAGTTGTTTTGTCTGGTTGTCTTAACAGCAAGGGTATTATTCCTTTTTATACGAAAAAGGACAAAAAACGTGCTGATGAAAATATAGCAAAGCTTGGCATCAAGCACCTGAAACATAAATGCTATCGTGAACTTTCAGGAGGTCAGCAACAAAGAGTTCTTTTGGCAAGAGCTTTATGCGCAACAAAAGACTTATTAATTCTTGACGAGCCTGTTGCAGGGCTTGACCCGATTGTTACTGCTGAAATGTACAAAATAATTAAAAAGCTTAATGAAGAAAATAATATTACTATTATAATGGTTTCACACGATATCGATTCTGCTGTAAACAATGCTAACAAAGTTCTCCATATGGATAACAGCCTTTTGTTCTTTGGAACATCTGACGAATATAAAGAAAGTGAAGTCGGTAAAAAATTCTTAGGAGGAAAACATAATGTTTGCGATGATAAATGATTTTCTTTCCTATGATTTTTTACAAAAGGCTTTACTTGTAGGTGGGCTTGTGTCCTTGTGTGCAGCTTTGCTTGGCGTAAGTCTTGTACTTAAAAGATATTCAATGATTGGTGACGGATTGTCACACGTTGGATTCGGTGCGTTGTCTGTTGCTATGGCTCTTAATCTTGCACCTCTGCAGGTTTCTGTACCTGTAGTAGTTGTTGCTGCATTTTTATTACTTAAAATAAGTGAAAATGGAAAAATTAAGGGTGACGCTGCTATTGCACTTATTTCAAGCAGTTCGATAGCAATAGGTGTAATTGCAACTTCACTTAAAAACGGAATGAATATGGACGTAATGAGCTATATGTTTGGTTCAGCTCTTGCTATTACTGACAAGGATGCAATTATTTCAATAATACTTTCTATTGCTGTACTTATCGTATTTATTCTGTTCTATAACAGGCTGTTTGCTGTTACCTTTGATGAGAATTTTTCAAAGGCTTCCGGAACAAATGTTAAAGCATTCAATATGATGATAGCCTTCCTCACAGCTATTACTATTGTAATAGGTATGAGAATTATGGGAACAATGCTTATATCAAGTCTTATCATCTTCCCTGCTTTGAGTTCTATGAGAATATTCAAGAACTTCAGAAGTGTTATTATTTCGTCGGCAATAATTTCAGTTTTATGCTTCTTTGTGGGTATACTGGCTTCGTTTGTTTATGAGGTTCCTGCAGGAGCAAGTGTTGTTGTAGCAAATCTTGTTGTATTTCTGATTTTTTCTATGATAGGATTTATTAGAAAAAAATAGCAAGATAAATTATAATAAAGACTTGCAAATAAATATAATGTATGATATACTTTATTAGAATGTTAAAGCTTTACGGAGGGTTATTGATGAATACTATTCAGATTATCAGTGGTATATTATTGGTAATAGCGAGTTTGATTATAATTCTTGTTGTTCTTATTCAGGACAGTAAGGACCCAGGAATGACATCAGCTATTACAGGTTCTTCTAATGATTCTTTCTTTGGAAGAAACGGTAGCAAGACCAGAGATTCAAAGGTTGCAAACTTCACAAGAGTTGCTGCTTTTATATTCTTCGGAGTAACTTTGCTTGTTAATATACTAAAGTAAAAATGATTAATTGATAGCCCTGCGTTTTTACGTGGGGCTATTTGCATATCCGAAAAAGCATAATTGGTGTTTTACTGCACAGAATTTTAATATAAGAAAAGTAACAAACAACGGAGGAATAAAATGAACGAATCATACAAAAAAATCATACTTGAAAAGATTAAAAAAACCGGGAAAGAACCTCTGCCATACAAAAAGCTGTTAAGATCCTGCCGTGTTTCTGATAAAGACTTCAAGCATTTCACTGAAACTCTTGAAAAAATGAAAGTCAATGGTGAGATTTTTGAACAGCCTGACGGCTTCCTTCTCCCTAAATACTGCGGACTTGTTACGGCAAAAATTACACGTCTTAACAAAACTTTTGGTTTTGCAAAGGACATTAAAACTGAAGAAGTAATTTTTATTCCAGGAAAGTTCCTTAAAGGTGCAATGCCTAATGATACAGTAAATGTAAGAGCATTCAAGGGCAAGGGCGAATCACTTGAGGGTGAAGTTGTTAATATTATCAATCAGGACTTCTCACGCTTTACAGGTAATATAAAAAGAGAGTTTGACACATTCTGTGTTATTCCCGATATTATGTCACAGTATGCTCTGCCTATTGAAAATCTTTCTGACTATGAGGTCAATGAAGGTGACAAGGTGCTTTGCGAAATTGCTTACCGTGGAACACGTCACAGTGAACATACCTGCAGGATAATAACCTGCTTTGGAAGTTCCACAAAGGCTTCAGTATGTGCTATGTCAGTGCTTGAACTAAACGGAATTTCTCTTGAATTCCCTAAATCTGTCCTTGATGAAGCTATGAACGTTTCTGATATGTCAACAATTAAAAAGGAAGCTCCTAACCGTCTTGACCTGCGAGATGAAGTTATCTTCACTATCGACGGAGCTGACACAAAGGATATTGATGACGCAATCTCTATAAATAAAACTTCGGAGGGATATGAGCTTGGGGTTCATATTGCTGACGTTTCATATTATGTTAAGCCAAAATCTGAGCTTGACAATGAAGCTATCCGCCGTGGAACAAGCGTTTATTACGCAAACAGAGTTATTCCAATGCTACCAAAAGAGCTTTCAAACGGAATATGTTCACTAAACCCACAAGAGGACAGACTTGCATTCTCCGCA
>CALMXN010000353.1 GCA_937871145.1 uncultured Clostridia bacterium | reverse complement strand
CAAATGGTACAAACTTTTTCCTCTTCAAATATTTTTATCTATAAAATAAAATTAGGAGAAAATGAGTGATTATTGAAGTTGCTGTTGTAAAGCTATATGCACCATGGGTGCATTCTTTAAAAGAAAAGCGTATGGTGGTAAAAAGTATTATTGCAAAGGTGCAAAACAAATTTAATGTATCAATATCTGAGGTAGATGCACAAGACATACATCAAACCATTATTATAGGCATTGCTTATATTGCTCAAAATGTAAAGCTAGCAGATAGCGTAATTGATACTGTAATTACGTTTATCGAGAATAATAATGAAGCAGAAATACTAGACATTCAGCGTGAAATAAGATAAGCATACTATTTATCAACTATAATAAATGTATGATATTATTTAAAACTCACAAAAATTAGCCTTTGATATTAATTTTCAAGGGCTGTTTTTGTACATATTCACGAATTTTAAAAACTTTGCAAATACATCTTGATTTATCACTTTAAAGTGTTATTATATTAAAGGAGGAGTTTAATGAGTACAAAACTAAGCGAGTACAAAGAGCTGTCACAGCGGTCAACGGAACAGCTTTGGAAAGACAGCGAGCATTGGCAGTCATTTCTTGAAACATCAGCAAGGCTGTATAAGTACAGCTTCAAGGATCAGGTTATGATTCACGCACAGCGACCGAATGCCGTTGCCTGTGCCGAGTATGACACATGGGGCAGGCTTGAAATCACAAACCGTTTTGTCAATCGAGGCAGTAAGGGTATTGCGCTGATTGACGACAGCAAAGACAAATCAAAACTTCGGTATGTTTTTGATTTTGCTGATACTGGTGCAAGGGACGAACGTTCAAAAGAACCTTTTTTCTGGAAGATTAATGAGGAAAACGAGAGCCTTGTAGTATCAGCACTAAAAGACCGATACAGCTGCAAGTCAGATAATTCGGATATTGCATTGCTTGAAACTGCACAGGAAATCGTGAAGCAACAGGCTAAAGACTATCTTCATGACCTCATTTCAGCGAAAAACGGCACTTTCCTTGAGGAACTGGATGACTTCAATGTTGGGGTGTATTTTGAAAAACTGCTTGAAAACAGCGTGGCATACAGTTTGCTTTCAAGATGCGGATTTGATGCTTGCGACTATTTTTCAGCTGAGGATTTCTCAGAGCTTCACAATTTCAACAGCATTGATGCAGTTACGGTTTTT
>CALMXN010000352.1 GCA_937871145.1 uncultured Clostridia bacterium | reverse complement strand
CTTATAAAAGTCATAACATCTGCATTCCTGAATAAAAAGAAAACGATACTAACTATGTTTACGCTTGTTCCTGTAAAAGCAAAGGAAGAAGATATTGAATACACAGTCAGGAGCCTTCTCTGGAGCAGTAATTGGGAAAGCCTGATAGGCAATCGTATTATCCTTGTCCTGACTGAATGTGATGAAGAAACCATAAAGCTCTGTAATAAGCTATCTGAGGAGTATGAGCCAGTAATAACGTGTTACCCCGAGGAGCTTAAGAATCTTATAACTAACCCCGAACTCATATTGTAATTAAATCTAAAGGAATGAAAATAAATGGAGAATAAACAGCTTTGCCATATTGAAGGCAGCGTTGATTCAATTGCATATAAAAACGAAGTCAATGGCTTTGCTGTTCTTACTCTTGATGTGGGGGGAGAGCCTGTCACTGTTGTCGGCGAAATCGGCAATGTTGAGGAAGGGGAAGAGCTTCGCTTAACTGGTGAATACACAAGCCACCCGAAGTACGGCTCACAGTTTAAGGCACAGCTATGTGAGCGGACTCTTCCAAAGTCAGTTGCCGCTATTCAGCGTTATCTTGCAAGCGGTGTAATAAAAGGCATCGGCCCCGTTCTTGCAAAAAAAATAGTGAAAAAATTCGGGGAAGAAACCTTTGATGTCTTTGAAAAACAGCCTGAACGTCTTATTGAGGTTGACGGCATAACAAAGAAAAAAGCAGACAAATTCATCGAGGACTTTAAAAACGTTTTTGGCATAAGAACATTAATGATGTTCCTGTCAAAATACGCAGTTGCACCTTCCTATGGCGTTCGTGCGTGGAAAAGATGGGGGCTCAATACCCTTGATATGCTCAAAATCAATCCATACATATTATGCAGATTCGGTATTGACCTGCCTTTTGATAAAGCGGACGAAATAGCACAGGAACTCGATATTCCTAAAGATAATCAAAACAGAATAAGTGCGGGGATTGCATGTATACTTGCAGAAAATAGCTTTTCTGGGCATACGTGTCTTCCTTTTGACAGGTTAAGGGACAAGTCCTGTGCGATTCTCGAAATCACTGAGGAAGATTTTGAACGTATAGTTAATGACGAGCTTGAAAATCAGACTCTTGTTGAGTACAAAAAGAACAACCGCAGATTCATATATCTTGCTGATTTCTATATTGCAGAAAGCTTTATCGCACGTCGTTTTGCTTACATGAGAAGTAATGTTTACAACAGTAACATTAATTTTGATGATGTAATTGATATTGATGAAAAACAAAACGGAATCAGGTATCAAAGTCTTCAGAGAAAAGCTATTACTGAGGCTTTGCAAAACGGCTTTATGATTCTCACAGGTGGCCCTGGAACAGGTAAGACCACCACACTTAATGCCATAATATCTTTATTTGAGCAACAGGGACTTCAGGTTTTCATTACGGCTCCGACAGGGCGAGCAGCAAAAAGAATTTCTGACCTGACAGGCTACGATGCAAAAACAATCCACAGACTTCTTGACATTGAACCGTCAGATTCTGAAAAATTCACCTTTGTCCATAATGAAAATAATCTTCTGGATTGTGATGTAATTATCATTGATGAAATGTCAATGGTTGATGTTTTGCTTTTTGAGTCTTTATTGCGTGCCATGCCACTTTCCTGCAAGCTTATTATGGTTGGCGACAGCGACCAGCTCCCATCAGTCGGCGCTGGGAACCTCCTCAAGGACTTAATAGATAGTAAAGCTGTACCATCTGTAAAACTCACACAGATATTCAGACAGGCACAGGAGAGCAGTATTGTTAAAAACGCCCACCTTATAAATCAGGGAGAATTACCCGATCTTTCAGAAAAGGACAATGACTTTTTCTTCCTTCAGCGCCTTGATTATGAGGAAATTGCAAACACTGTAGTTGAACTTCAAAAGGAACGTTTGCCTAAAACCTACGGCTATTCTCCAGTTGATGACATTCAGGTGCTATGCCCGACGAGAAAAGGTCCAATCGGAGTTTACCAGCTAAATAAAAGGCTTCAGGCTGAACTTAATCCGCCTGAAAAATTTCTCGCAGAACTTCGTATGCCTCTCTATACATTCCGCCAAAATGATAAGGTTATGCAGACAAAAAACAATTATGATATCATATGGCAACGTGATGAGGAAAAGGGAAGTGGAATTTTTAACGGTGACATCGGTAAGATTATTGAGGTTGACAGAGCATCAGCAACCGTTAAAATCAACTTTGAGGGAAGATTATGCACATATAATTCAGCTATGCTTGAAAATCTTGAACTTGCTTATGCTGTCACAGTCCACAAAAGTCAGGGCAGTGAATTTGATGTAGTAATATTGCCTTTATTCGGCGGATATGATAAGCTATATTTCAGGAATCTTTTATATACAGCTGTTACAAGAGCAAAAAAGCTCCTTATAATAGTCGGTTCAGCAAAAAGAGTAGAATTTATGATTGAAAACAACAGGCGTACCTGCAGATACACCTGTCTGAAAGACTTGTTAATAAAGGACATTTATGATGAATAAGAAAGAAATTTTCAGATTTCTAACAGACTTATTATTCCCGAACCGTTGCCCTTGTTGCAACAAATTTATTAGTTGGAACAAGCTTATCTGCGAGAACTGCATTGCTAAGTTCCCAGAATTAAAAGTGCCTATATGTATAAAATGTGGAAAGGCAGATTGTATCTGTAATACAAAGCCACAATACGATTATTGTATAGTTGCTACCTATTATGATGGAATTATTAAAAATGGTATTGTCAACTTCAAGCTGAAAAACGGAGTTAACTTTGCTGAATATTTTTCAAAAAAGCTTGTAAATCTGCTTAAGACAAACAATCTTAGCAAGAGTATCGATATAGTTACTGCTGTCCCAATGACTCGTCAGAAAAGAGTCGAGAGGGGATATAATCAATCAGAGGTATTGGCAAAATATATTTCAAGATTACTCAACAAGCCACTTGCAAATAATATTATCAAAAAGAAAAATAAAAAGCTTACACAACATAAGCTTACTTACCTTGAGAGAAAAGAATTTGTCAAAGGCTCATTCGTTGCTGATGAATCCTATGACTTAAAAGGGAAGACGGTTTTGCTTTGTGATGATGTAATAACCTCAGGTGCAACTCTGAATGAATGTGCAAAAATGCTCAAGAAGCTTGGCGCAAATAAAGTAATATGTGCTGTCATTTCTTCGACAAATAAAAAATATAATAACGAATTATAAAAAAACCTTGAAAATCATATAAAAATATGATAAAATAACATGAATTGTAAATTAATTGAGGGAGGTAAGACCAATGGCTTCGGTTGATATAGGTATTGACTTGGGAACAGCAAATATAATAATAGCAACCGCAAAAAAAGGTTTGGTTTTAAATGAACCTTCTGTAGTAGCATATAATAAAAAGACAGAATCTGTTGTAGCAGTAGGTAAAGAAGCTTTTGAAATGCTTGGCAGAACTCCTGAATATATAGTAGCAATACGACCATTAAGAGACGGTGTTATTTCGGATCACGATATGACACAGGCAATGATTAAGGAATTTATTTTAAAAGTTACCGGAAAACAACTTATAAAACCGAGAATTGTTATCTGTATTCCATCATTTATTACAGATGTCGAGAGCAGAGCTGTTGTAGAAGCTGCTTTGAACGCTGGTGCAAGGAAGGTTTACCTCATTCAGGAACCTGTTGCTGCCATGCTTGGTGCAGGGATTGATATTATACAGCCTGACGGACATATGGTTGTTGATATTGGTGGCGGAACATGTGACGTTGCAGTAATATCACTTGGTGGTATTGTACGTTCAAGTTCAACAAAAGTTGCAGGCAACAAAATCGATCAGGCAATAATCAAATACGTTCAGAATAAATATAAAATTCTCCTTGGTGAGAAAACAGCAGAACAGGTTAAAATTGATCTTGCCAATGTTTTCAATCCAAAGGGTGAAAAAAAGCAGATAGTCAAGGGAAGAAATCTTCTCAAAGGTTTACCTGAAAAGCTTGAAATCAGTGATCTTGATATCTATGAGGCTATTTCTGATTGTGCTGATGATATAATTGACACAATAAAAAATGTTCTTGAACAGACTCCACCGGAGCTTGTTGGTGATATTTACACAAACGGAATTCTACTTACCGGCGGTGGTGCTTTACTTGGTGGATTGCCAATGTTTTCAATCCAAAGGGTGAAAAAAAGCAGATAGTC
>CALMXN010000351.1 GCA_937871145.1 uncultured Clostridia bacterium | reverse complement strand
GTGCCATTAATACGCCCTCAAAACCAAGTATAATTGAGAAAGGTCCAGTAATAAGAAGACTTGAAAAAGCATTTCTTAGATAAGTAAGCTTTTCTTTTTCTTCCTTTGGCATTCTGTCAATAGATGACCAGAATGGTGCTGCAATAACACTTGAAGTTTCTTCAAGTGACAAACCCTGCTTTCTCACAAGATAATCTATTATATAGGTAATAACTTCTGTATCTGTCTGGAGAGTACATTTATAACCGAACATTTCAATAAAACGTCTGTTTGCGTCATAAGATGAAATTTCACCATTATGTACTATTGAATTGTCAAGCATAGCAAAAGGATGAGCTCCGCCCCACCAGCCCGGTGTGTTTGTCGGATATCTTCCGTGAGCTGTCCACGCATAGCCCTCGTACTCGTCAAGTCTGTAGAATTCACCAACATCTTCAGGGAAGCCAACTGCCTTGAATACTCCCATATTCTTTCCGCTTGAGAAGACATATGCTCCGTCAATCTGAGTATTGATTCTGATAACACTTTTTGTGACAAATTCCTTTTCATCAAGATGACTGTCAGCAAGCTTTGTTGGAAGTGGTGTCACAAAATATCTCCATATCAATGGTTCATTTGTAATCTTAGGACTTTTCTTGACTGGAATTTTTGAAAGATTGATTACATCAAAATGCCTGTCTAAAAATCTTTCACAATCTTCCCTTGACTGATTGCTTTCATAAAAAATATGAAAAGCATACAAATCCTTATACTGTGGATAGATACCATATCCAGCAAAACCTCCCCCAAGGCCGTTGGAACGGTCGTGCATAACAGAAATGGATTTCACAATTCTTTCACCATTAATGTTTTTTCCACTTTTTGAAATTATTCCGGAAATTGCACATCCTGATGGTATTCTGATCTCGCCTTCCCTTAACATAGTAATCCTCCCCTAATAAATAAATAGTAATATCTGTTTTAAGATAAAAAAGACGCTCACTAAAGCCTAAGAAAGCATAGATTATACTTCCTTAAATATTAGTGAACGTCTTTGTTCTTTAATAAATATAACATATACAATTATTCTTGTCAACATCTTAATGCATGTTAAAATGAACAAAATTGCAAATAATTCGATATATATAATAGTTTATATTGATTTAATGCTTATTATTAGCTCGTTTTTGCAACACGGATAAAAAATCCTGCAAAAAAAATTCAAAAAAGTGTTGACAAAATAAATTCGACGGTATATACTGTTAACATACAGCAAGGGCGCTGTGAGTTTTAATACTCACAGTGCCTTTTTTTATTTCAATAATATGTAATGGAGGGTGAAAAAAATGAGCAATGTTTCAGAAATCTTTGGAAGTCAGGTTTTTAATGACTCCACAATGAAAGCTCGTTTACCAAAAGAGACCTATAAGGCTCTTAAAAAGACAATCAACGAAGGTAAGATGCTTGACATTTCACTTGCAAATGTTGTCGCAAATGCAATGAAAGACTGGGCAATTGAAAAAGGTGCTACTCACTACACTCACTGGTTCCAGCCGTTGACTGGTATCACTGCAGAAAAGCACGACAGTTTCATTTCTCCAACTGCAGACGGTGAAGTAATAATGGAGTTCTCAGGAAAAGAACTTATTAAAGGTGAGCCGGATGCTTCATCATTCCCATCAGGCGGTCTCCGTGCAACATTTGAAGCAAGAGGATACACTGCGTGGGATCCAACTTCATATGCATTCATCAAAGACGGAACACTTTGTATTCCTACAGCCTTCTGTTCATACGGCGGTGAGGCACTTGACAAAAAGACTCCACTTCTTCGTTCAATGGAAGAAGTCAATAAGCAGGCATTAAGAATTTTGAAATTATTCAACAGTGATGCAACAAGAGTTACTACAACTGTCGGACCTGAACAGGAATACTTCCTCATAGATAAAACACTTTATGATCAGAGAAAAGACCTTATTTTCACAGGAAGAACACTTTTCGGTGCAAAGCCACCTAAAGGTCAGGAGCTTGAGGATCATTACTTCGGACAGATTAAGCCAAGAGTTGCTGCTTTTATGAGAGAGCTTGATGAAGAATTATGGGAGCTTGGAATTCTTGCAAAAACAAAGCATAATGAAGTTGCTCCTGCACAGCACGAGCTTGCTCCTATATTCACAACAACAAATATTGCAACTGACCATAATCAGCTTACAATGGAAATGATGAAAAAGGTTGCATTAAGACATGGACTTGTATGCCTGCTTCACGAAAAGCCATTTGCTGGCGTAAACGGTTCAGGTAAGCACAACAACTGGTCAATTTCAACAAACACAGGAGTAAACCTCCTTGAGCCCGGAAAGACACCTGCTGAAAATGCACAGTTCCTTTTATTCCTTTCAGCAGTAATCAAAGCTGTTGATGAGCATCAGGATTTACTCAGAATTTCATGTGCGTCTGCTGGAAACGACCACAGACTTGGTGCAAACGAAGCACCACCTGCAATTATATCAATGTTCCTTGGTAGCGAACTTGCTGACATTCTTAAAGCTATTGAAGACGGAGTTACATACTCTGCAAATCCTGCCGCTGATATGACACTTGGTGTTGATGTTCTTCCAAGCTTCCCGATAGACTCAACAGATAGAAACAGAACTTCACCATTTGCTTTCACTGGTAATAAGTTTGAATTCAGAATGCTCGGTTCAACATTCTCAATTTCAGGACCTAATGTTGTTCTTAATACAATTGCTGCAGATACACTTTCTGAATTTGCTGATGAACTTGAAAAAGCTTCAGACTTCACAACAGCATTGAATGCATTAATTAAGAAAACTATAAAAGAACACAACAGAATTATTTCAAACGGCAATAACTATTCAGACGAATGGCCTGTTGAAGCTAAAAAACGTGGACTTTTAAATCTCAAGACAACTCCTGATGCTTTGCCTTATTTTATCAAAAAAGAGAATATCGAATTGTTTGAAAGACACAATGTATTCACTGAAAGTGAAATAAGATCAAGATATGAAATTCAGCTTGAAAACTATTCAAAGACAATCAACATTGAAGCTCTCACTATGATTGATATGGCAAGAAAAGAAATTCTTCCTGCAGTATCATCTTATATCAAAGAGCTTGCTGATACAGCTTATCTTGCAAAAGCTGTTGTTTCAGATGTTGACTGCAGTTATGAAGCACAGATGGTTAAAAAGCTTTCTTCACTGACTGGCTTAATGTTCAACAGAGTCAATGCACTTGATGAAGCATTACTGAAAGTCAAGGAGCTTTCAGATGTTCTTGAAATTGCACAGTACTTTAGCAAAGTCATTTTCATTGCAATGCAGGAATTACGTTCTGTTGCTGATGAAATTGAAACATATGTCGGTGAAAAGTACTGGCCGTTCCCAACTTATGGCGAATTACTATTTAACGTATAAATAAAATCAGATTTGCAATTCAGCATTAAACAGTTTAATAAACAGATTTAATTATTTACACAATGGGGTGTATTACACAGAGGGATTTGTCCCTTTGCGTGATATGCCCCTATTTTATTGTATTCATTATTTAATATATTTTAAGGAGTGGTATTATGGAAAACGTACAACAACTTATCACGAGCGAAGTATTCGGGATATGGTTTCTGATTGGTGCTGCATTTGTATTCTTTATGCAGGCTGGATTTGCGATGGTTGAAACAGGTTTCACCAGAGCCAAGAATGCAGGAAATATCATAATGAAAAACCTTATGGACTTCTGCATTGGTACAGTAGTATTCGTTCTTCTTGGATTTGGATTACTATGCGGTGAAAACACATTCTTCGGTATTATCGGAAAGCCTGACCTTCAGATTTTCACAAACTGGGGAGAATTCCCTTGGTCAAGCTTTATCTTTAACCTTGTATTCTGCGCAACAGCAGCTACAATAGTTTCAGGTGCTATGGCTGAAAGAACAAAATTTATTTCATATTGTATTTATTCAGGAATAATCAGTGCAGTAATTTATCCTATCGAAGCCCACTGGATATGGGGCGGCGGATGGCTATCTAAATTAGGCTTCATTGACTTTGCTGGTTCAACAGCTATACATATGGTTGGTGGTATCACAGCTTTAATCGGTGCTGCTATGGTTGGACCTCGTATCGGTAAATTCGGCAAGGACGGAAAGCCAAGAGCTATTCTTGGTCACTCATTGACACTTGGCGCACTCGGTGTATTCATTCTTTGGTTTGGCTGGTATGGATTCAATGGTGCTGCTGCTTCAAACGGAAGCTTTTTAGCTCAGATTTTTGCTACAACAACTATTGCTCCGGCAGTAGCTACTTGTACAACAATGATATTCACATGGTTAAAAAATGGCAAGCCAGACGTTTCAATGACGCTTAACGCATCACTTGCAGGACTTGTAGCTATCACTGCTCCTTGTGCTGATGTTGACGCTCTCGGTTCAATCATAATAGGTATTGTTGCCGGATTCCTTGTTGTATTCGGTGTATGGTTCCTTGATTATAAGCTAAAAGTTGATGATCCAGTTGGCGCTGTTGCTGTTCACTTGTTCAATGGTGTCTGGGGCTCACTTGCTGTTGGTTTATTTGCAACAGGCAAAGGTCAGGATGGCATCACAGGTTTATTCTACGGTGGTGGATTCAAGCAGCTTGGCTTACAATCTTTAGGTGTAGTTTCTGTTGGAGCATGGACAGCAATTACAATGTTTATTGTATTCCTCGTAATTAAAAAGACAATAGGCCTTCGAGTTTCAAAGCACGAAGAAATCGCTGGTCTTGATATTGAAGAACACGGACTTGTTTCAGCTTATGCTGACTTTATCCCTTCTGTTGACTCAACAATTGACGATGCTGAAGAAATGGCACCAATTGCAAAGGCTGTTTCTGTTGAAAAGGCTGTTGAAGTTGAAACATACGCTAAGCCTTCTTATAGCGACGAGAACAAGATATCAAATGTTATTATCATCTGCAGACAGAGTAAGTTTGAAGTTCTGAAAGAAGCAATGAACCAGATTGGTATTACAGGTATGACTGTTACTAATGTTCTTGGCTGCGGAATGCAGAAAGGTAGCAAGGAATTCTATCGTGGTGTTCCTGTAGAAGTAAATCTTATTCCTAAAATTCAGGTTGAAATTATTGTATGCAAGGTTCCTGTTTCAACAGTTATAGATTCTGCAAAATCAGCTTTATATACGGGCCACATCGGTGATGGAAAGATATTTGTTTACGATGTTGAAAATGTTGTTAAGGTCCGTACAGGTGAAGAGGGTTATGACGCTCTTCAGGATGAATAACGCCCCCCCAAACCCCATTTTATAAATATGTCTGTGACAGTTTATAGCTATCAGCAGAAATGCAAAGGGTATATGGAATTAAAACTCCATATACCCTTCAGACATTTTATAAGTATTTATTACATATTATAGCCGAGCTTTTTAATTATGCTCTTGATTTCCTTCCTATATTCCTTTGATGTTTTGACATATATCATTGTATTATCAATATAAGAAACACAGGAATACTTGCCATTTGTTGTACATCCATAAAAACCATGATTACCTATTTTTACTGAATTCT
This sequence comes from uncultured Clostridia bacterium, assembly GCA_937871145.1. Taxonomy (GTDB): domain Bacteria; phylum Bacillota; class Clostridia; order Oscillospirales; family Ruminococcaceae; genus SZUA-444. The sequence goes on along the minus strand of CALMXN010000351.1, from coordinate 694 downwards.
TTGTTAATGTTGAGCCTTCTTCACCTTCAAAAATATCTTTGTTTTTTTTGAATGAAGCTAATGCAATTTCTGAGGTACTGAATTCAAAAAAAACAATCTGATAATCATCATTATAAGCTAAGATAACGCTCTTGATATCACTGTTACTTTCATATTTGTCGGATTTATCATTAATCTTATACGAATTATCCTCCATCTTCTTTACAAAATCGTCGGTTGAAATTGATTTTTTATCACCGCAGGCTGTAAAAGATAGTAACGTACTAAGCAATATAATACCACATATGATTTTTGTAATAATTTTCATAGTAAATCCCCCCCTTTTGTTATACTTCTATTTTATACCATTACATATTTTTGTCAATAATAAATTTAAAAATTAAAGGCATAAAGTTAATCTTCATGCCTTTTTTATATTAGTAAATTATCTTTTATACATTCCATAACCCATATCATGTAGCATATTAGCCAGAAGATGCAATCTTGATGAAATCATTTCATCATCATTTGAAAGAACATCTGCAAAAAGCTTTATATCACTGTCAATCATTTCGTTATCAGTGCAGACTGAAACTGTCATTGCATCACCCTGAATTCCGACTCTGTCAATCTGAGGGTTCTTTTCGTCATACATTTTAGGGAAGCGGTAAGCGTCCTTAAAATGCTCTTTTGTCCTGCAAATCAGAATCGCAAG
>CALMXN010000350.1 GCA_937871145.1 uncultured Clostridia bacterium | reverse complement strand
GTAGATGTTTCAAATGTATCCCCGATGATGCAGCAATATATTGATATTAAAAAATCATATATGAATCATATATTGTTCTTCAGACTCGGGGATTTCTATGAGATGTTTTTTGATGATGCACTGACTGTTTCAAAAGAGCTTGAACTGACCTTGACCGGTCGTGATTGTGGACTTGATGAAAGAGCACCAATGTGTGGTGTGCCTTATCACGCCTGTGAAGTATATCTTAAAAAGCTTATTGACAGGGGATATAATGTTGCTATATGCGAGCAGACAAGTGACCCTGCATTATCAAAAGGCCTTGTAACCCGTGATATTGTAAGAATTGTTACTCCTGGTACAATTATTGAATCAAACCTTCTTGAAGATGATTCAAACAACTATATGTGTGCGATTTATTATCATGAGAAGGATTGCTCAATCTGTTTTGCTGACATTTCAACTGGTGAAGTTCATCTTTTTGAGTATGATTCAAAGAATCTGCAGGTACATATTATTGATGAACTCTCACGTTTTGTTCCTGTTGAAATTCTTTTCAATGATGAATTTCTAAAGCTCAGGGATTGTACTGCTTTTATTAAGGACAAGCTTAAAGCAAGTGTCCAGATAATTGATGATTCTGAATATGACTTTATAAACAAAGCAGATATTATATTAAAGCAATTCAATGTAAAAAGCTTTGATGAATTAAAGCTTGATGTTGAAAGTTCTGGGCTAAGAAGCGTTGCTGCATTGTTTTCATATATCAGTAACACACAGAAGGCACTAATAGGTAGATTTTCTGAAATTAATATTCATAATACAGAAACTGCAATGAAATTAGGCTTTACTGCAAGGAGAAATCTTGAACTTATTGAAACAATGCGGAACAAGGAACGCAGAGGTAGTCTTTTGTGGGTCCTTGACCAGACTAAAACTTCAATGGGTAAGAGGCTTCTTAAAACCTACATTGAACAGCCTTTGATAAATCCTGCAAAAATTATCGACCGACTTGATGCTGTTGATAAGTTACTTTCAAGCCCTGTTGAGTTATCCGAACTGCAGGAAAGTTTATCGGGAGTATATGACCTTGAAAGATTAATGACAAGGGTAATGTTTAAAACAGCAACCCCTCGTGATTTAAAATCGCTTTCTGTAACAGCGTTAAAGCTACCGCAGATAAAAGAAATTCTTTCAGGCTTTTCTTCAAAATTAATTATTTCGCTTAATGAAAAAATCGATACTCTTGATGTTATATCAAATCTTGTTGAGAATGCAATAGTTGATGAGCCACCTGTAAATATCAAGGATGGTGGAGTTATCAAGGATGGCTTTAATGAAGAACTCGACAAGCTCCGTTCAATAATTTCTGGTGGTAAGGGAATTATTGCTGAGATTGAACAGCAAGAAAAAGAAAAAACCGGAATAAAGAACCTAAAGATTGGTTATAACAGGGTATTTGGTTATTATATTGAGGTTACAAAATCAAATTTTGACCTTATACCTGAAAATTATATTAGAAAACAAACATTGGCAAACTGTGAAAGATTCATTACAGAAGAACTTAAGACTGCTGAAAACACAATTTTAGGTGCAAATGATAAGATAATTTCACTTGAATCTGATATTTTTGTTGAAGTGCGTGATTTTATTGCAACTCAGCTTATTAAGGTGCAGGAAACTGCATCAGCAATAGCAACTGTTGACGTTCTTACTGCTTTTGCTGTTACAGCAATGAAGAACGGATATACGAAGCCTGAAATTGCAATTGATGGAATAATTGACATTAAGAACGGACGACATCCTGTTGTTGAACTAATGCAGAAGGATGAAATGTTTGTTCCTAATGATGCCTATCTTGATTTAACTGACAATAAGATGATGATTATCACTGGTCCTAATATGTCAGGTAAATCAACCTTCATGCGTCAGGTTGCATTAATTACTTTAATGGCGCAGATAGGTTCATTTGTTCCTTGTGATTATGCAAAAATATCAATTGTTGATCAGATTTTTACAAGAGTTGGTGCTTCTGATGACCTGACTGCTGGTCAGTCAACATTTATGGTAGAAATGAGCGAGGTTGCTGAAATAGTAAAAAATGCAACAAAGCATAGCCTTGTTATTCTTGATGAAGTTGGAAGAGGCACTTCTACTTTCGATGGAATAAGCATCGCAAGATCAGTATCCGAACATATTGCTACATCCAAACAACTTGGATGCAAAACATTGTTTGCGACTCATTATCATGAACTTATTGAGCTTGAAAATGAATTACCAGGTGTTAAGAATTACAGCGTTGCTGTTTCAAAACGTGGTGAAGATATCAAGTTCCTGAGAAAAATTGTTCGTGGTGGTGTTGATGATAGCTATGGTATTGAGGTAGCAAAGCTTGCGGGAATACCAAACAAGATTATTTCAAGGGCAAGGGAGCTTTTAAGTGCCCTTGAAGTTGATAATGAAAAGAAAATTGCTTCTGCAAATGCGGCGGGGCAGATATCTTTTGAAACAATCGGTGAGAATATCTTATCCGACAAATTAAGAAAGACAAATATTGATGAACTCAATGATGAGGAGCTAAGATATTTTGTAAAGGATTTATTGAAATACATATAAAGGTTGATGGTTATGAACAGGATTAACGTGCTTTCTAAAGAAATATCGGAGCTTATTGCTGCTGGTGAAGTTATTGAAAGACCATGTTCTGTCATAAAAGAGGTTTTAGAGAATTCAATTGACTCTGGTGCAAGCATTATTACTGTTGAAATAAAAAGCGGTGGCATTTCTTACATGAGAGTTACCGACAATGGCTGTGGAATATCTGAAAATGATATTCCGTTAGCTTT
>CALMXN010000349.1 GCA_937871145.1 uncultured Clostridia bacterium | reverse complement strand
CACTCTTTCCCTACACGACGCTCTTCCGATCTCGGCAACAATCATAACTGCTATGGCTGGTAATATTGACAACATAGATAATATCTGAGAAATGTATATGTTCTTTCTTGAAATTCCATTTGCTATCAGATAATTCTTTTTATCTTTTAATAACGCAACCAACATACAAGGGAAAAATATTGATGAAAATACACTGATATCAAAGAAGCCTTCTGTACTTGCGCCAAGATGCGTATATGCATAATACTCATATGTCGCCATAAGTATACATACTAAAGCGCCAATATACATTCCTAAAACTGTATCAAGGTGAAACTTATATGATTTAAATAATTTTGATTTCATTTTCTCACCTGCTACTCCTTTTTAGGTTTAAGGCCTGCTCGGGTTGCAATTATATATGATAGCATTCCAAAAACAACTATCCAGATTAACATTAAAATTATTGTACCTGTCGGGCTGTTGAAGATATTTCTGTCCATCCATCTTGATATAGTATCAAAGAACGATTGCCCTAATCTATATATTGAATATGCGGAGTTTAAAAGTACAACTGGAATAATAATGAATACTATGATACGCCATATTTTTGATAATCTGTAAAATACTACCGATATAAAATAACCAGAAACCGCTGCAGCAATATATGACACATAATTAAAGATGAGATTTGCAGAAATTCTTGTTAACTTCTGAGATACTGTCGGGAGGTTTTGCAGAATATCAGATGTTTTGTCAACAATCCTATGGTCAGCAGATTCAAACTGATGAAAAATCATTTCATAAACTGTCGAATATGGATACTTATAAAAATCACCCATATACATGATTGCTGCATTGATTGCATCAATAGCAAGCATTATTCCTGCAACCGTTGCAAACATAGCAAAACAACTTAACACCATAGTTCTTCTTGATATACTGTTCTGATTTAAAAAGCTGAAGTTAGTTGAAAAAATACAAAGAGATAAGATAAACAGAAACACAGGTGTGGCAGCATCAAGCCCAATAACATTACCCTTAACATTACCAACACAGAATGCAATAAGCAGTGACAATAAGATTTCTACTCCAATCATGACACCATAGAAAGACATTAAAGATGTCTTCACATCATTAAGCTGATACTTGAAGGCTTTTGAAAATTTCATTGTTCAGCCCCCTTACGCATTTGTCAACTGGATAAAAAGCTTCTGTAAATCAAGCTTTGTTACCTCAAGGTCATCAGGAATTCCTGATTTATCAATGCTTCCCATAATATGTGCTGTCTTGAATGCACCTAAAGTATCAACGCCGATAACTTCCTTATCCTTAATGAATTCGTCTATTTTCTGTGCTGAGCCTGATATTGAATATCCTCTTGAAAGAATATTTTCAACACTGTCCTGCACGATTTTCTTTCCGTCTTTGATGATTACAACGTCCTCAATAACATCAGAAACCTCTTCAATAAGATGAGTTGAAATAATGATTGTTCGTGGGTTTTCACTATAATTGTTGATAAGTTCTTTATAGAACATATCTCTGTGATTTGCATCGAGTCCAAGTACAGGCTCATCAAAAAGAACAATAGGTGTGTTTGCAGCAAGTGCAAGTATAATCTTGAATATAGAATTATAGCCTGTTGAAAGCCCCTTCAGTTTTTTCTTTGGTGATAATTGAAATTTTTCACAAAGCTTATATGCATATTCAGTATCAAAATCAGGATAAAATTCCTTTGACCATTTTATAGCTTTTTTTACTGAGTATTCCTTTGGATATAAGTCCTTGTCACACATACAGAAAATCTTGCCCAGTGCATTGTCATTTTCAAGGACATTCTCACCATCCACGAGAATTTCACCGCTTGTCGGGAAAATCTTGTTTGTCATAAGATTTAAAAGTGTACTTTTACCTGCGCCGTTTCTACCGAGAAGTCCATATATTTTATTTTCATCAAAAGTAATTGTAACATCATTCAATGCTATGACTTCTTTAAACTGCATTGTTATATTTTTCACCTGAATTGTACTCATTTGTCAAACCCTCTTTGAATCATTTCAATAATCTCAGCCTTTGAGATGTTCAGCTTTTTTGCCTCGTTCAATAATGAATTTATATAAGCTTCGCAGAATTCTTCTTTTCTTTTACCACGGATTTTTTGGACAGCTCCCTCACTCACAAACATTCCAACCCCTCTTTTCTTGTAAATTATCCCCTGGTCAACGAGTATGTTTATTCCTTTTAAGGCTGTTGCAGGATTTATCTTGAAGTTTACTGAAAGTTCTGTTGTGGATGGAATCTGCATTTCTTCCAAGAAAACCTGTGACAGTATGTTATCCTCTATCCAGTCTGAAAGTTCAAGATAAATCGGTCTTTCGGTTTCAAAATTTATATTCACTTTGCACCACCTTTTAAATTTGGCTAATTAGTTAATTACTTGTGTAACTAACTATATAACATAATTTTTCCTTTGTCAAGTAGTTTTTCAAAACATATAAAAAAAGAGCAGACAAATGTCTGCTCTTTTGAGATTAATATATTAATAAAAAATTGATTTGTTCCGCTCGTTATGCTGATAAACGCTGAATACAAGCCCGAATGCAAGATACATACTCAATACTGATGAACCACCCGCACTGATAAGCGGAAGAGGAACACCTATAACAGGCATTACACCAAGCACCATTCCTATATTAAGTACAGCGTGGGCAAAGAACATTGAAAAAACACCTATGCATATATATTTCCCGATATTGTCCTTTGCAATTATTCCGTCATAGAGAATTTTTATTGCTATGAAAATTATTGCACCGCAAAGTGCTATACAACCGATAAAACCGAAAACCTGACCAAGATATGAGAATATAAAGTCATTGTGCATTTCGGATACATACATATAATCTCCGCCGAGAAGCCCCTTGCCATAAAGCTGACCAGAACCGAGTGCAATCTTACCCTGAATCTGCTGATGACCAAGACCCAACGGATCCATTTCAGGATTAAAGGTAATAAGGAACCTGTCACGCTGGTTATCGGTGAGAATAAAGTTCCATCCGAGTATTCCAAACAAAGGCGAAGCAAGTACTAATGCCAAAATATATTTCCACGATAAACCCGCAATGAAAAACATCATTATAAATATTACGCCGAATACTATTGCTGTTCCGCCGTCACCCTGAAGTGCTATAAGTCCGATAGGAATTGCTCCGTGCAGACATAAAAGCAATAAGTTCAACGGCTCATTTATTTTATCTTTAACCTTTGAAAGATGATATGCAAAAGATACTATAAATGCTATCTTTAAAAATTCTGACGGCTGAATGGATGTAACCCCGATATTAAGCCAAGCTCTGTCATCAGCGGTTGAACCCTCACGCATCATTCCAAGAGGGGTAAAGGTCAGTAATACAAGAAATATCCCCACTGGAGCATATATATACCAGAGCTTTGCAAGCCTGTTATAATCAATCATCGACAGAACCAGTGCACAGATAAATCCAAGCCCGGTAGCAATAATCTGAGTTTTATAGGTTGAAGGGTAAACAAATGATGAAGCTTTATTTGCATAAATTGAATACAACAGAACAACGCTTAAACCCGAGCACGCAAGAACTGCCAGCACAAGAAGCTTGTCCATTTTCTTAAAATAATGCCAAATGACTGTCATTACTTTTTTCATCCTATTCCCCCTCCCAAAAACATTTACATTTAATTATATAACAATAAATAACAAAACGCAATGATTTCAATACATAAATTATTGTCAGAACTGCATATTAATGCGGATATATATAATTTATTATGGTAATTGTTCTTAAAATGTGGTATAATAAAAACGATAATTTTGACTATAATTTTTTGGGGGAATCATTTATGTTGACTGATATTGAAATTGCACAAAGCTGTAAAATGAAGAAGATTTATGAAGTTGCAAGGGATCTTGGGATATCAGATGATAACATCGAGCCTTACGGACATTATAAAGCAAAGCTTTCAGAAAATCTTTTTTTTGAACTTAAAAACAAACCTGACGGTAAGCTTATACTTGTTACTGCTATAAATCCTACACCTGCCGGTGAAGGAAAGACAACCATAAGCGTTGGCCTTGCAGAAGCTATGCAAGTTATCGGCAAGAAGGCTGTTCTTGCACTTCGTGAGCCTTCTTCCGATCTTGTATTCGGAATAAAGGGTGGAGCTGCCGGCGGAGGATATGCTCAGGTTGTCCCTATGGAAGATATAAACCTTCACTTTACAGGTGATATGCACGCAATAACATCTGCAAACAATCTCCTTTGTGCTTTGCTTGATAACCACATCCAGCAGGGTAACGCACTCGGCATTGACCAGAGAAGAATAATGTTCAAGCGTTGTATGGATATGAACGACAGAGCATTGAGAAACATTATTGTTGGTCTTGGCGGAAAGATTAACGGAGTTCCTCGTGAGGATTCGTTCCAGATTACTGTTGCATCAGAAATTATGGCTATTCTTTGCCTCGCTGCTGACCTTGATGATTTAAAGACAAGACTTGAAAGAATACTTGTTGCTTATACATATGACAACAAGCCTGTCTATGCAAAGGACTTAAGCGGATGCGGTGCTATGGTTGCACTTTTAAAAGACGCATTGAAGCCAAACCTTGTACAGACTCTTGAAAACACACCTGCTATCATGCACGGCGGACCTTTCGCTAACATTGCTCACGGATGCAACTCAGTAAGAGCAACCAAGCTTGCATTAAAGCTTGGCGAGTATGCTATCACAGAAGCAGGCTTCGGTTCTGACCTTGGTGCTGAAAAATTCTTTGACATCAAGTGCCGTTTTGCAAATCTTAAGCCTTCCTGCGTTGTTCTTGTTGCTACTATACGAGCACTCAAATATAATGGTGGAGTCCCTAAAACTGAACTAACAACAGAAAATGTTGAGGCTTTGAAGAAAGGTATCGTAAATCTTAAAACTCACATTGAAAATATGCACAAATTCGGTGTTCCTGTTGTTGTTGCTATCAACAGATTCCATACTGATTCAGAGGCTGAAATAGCTTATATCAAGGAATTCTGTGAAAATATGGGCGTTGAAGTTTCACTTGCTGAAATATTTGCAAAAGGCGGAAAAGGCGGAACAGACCTTGCACAAAAGGTTTGCAAAACTATTGAAACTAAGGAATCCAACTATAAGCCACTTTATGACGAGAAATTGCCTATCAAGGAAAAACTTGGCATAATCGCAAAGGAAATTTACCGAGCTGACGGCGTAATCTTCACAGCACAGGCTGAAAAAGCTATTAAGGAAATTACTGAGCTTGGCTTTGGCGATATCCCTGTTTGTGTTGCAAAAACACAATATTCACTTTCAGATGATCCGACAAAGCTTGGAAAACCTGAAAACTTTGAAATCACAGTACGTGACGTAAGATTATCTGCAGGTGCTGGATTTGTTGTTGCTCTCACAGGTGACATTATGACAATGCCTGGACTACCAAAGGTTCCGGCTGCTAATAAAATTGGCTGCGATAACAACGGAAATATCAGTGGATTATTCTAAACATATAGAGGTACACAAATTATGAAAAGAGAGTCTAATAAAAACGGGCGCTTTGTAAGAACCTATACACAGTCCGGAATGTCTGGTAGCGAGATATGGGTTGATAAGGAAACCGGCGTAAATTATGTATTCCACGCGGCTGGTTACGCTGGCGGAATGACTGTATTGCTTGACAAAGACGGTAAGCCTGTTGTTACTCCGATAAACGAGTGCGCAGACTGGGAATAATATATATGAATATGAGAGAAAGAATGACCGCCGGCTTGCCTTATATAGGTGGAAAAGACGGCCTTGGTAAGCTTTTTTTAAAGGCACGATATCTTCAGAATGAATTCAATAATTCTGACCCAGGTGACCTTGAAAACCGCAGAAGAATTCTCGGTGAGCTACTTGGCTCAATGGGCGAGAATACTTATTTTGAACCGCCGTTCAGGTGCGATTACGGCTTTAATATTTCTGTCGGCAAGAATTTTTATTCAAACTTCAATCTTGTGATTCTTGACCCTGCACCCGTAACAATAGGCGACAATGTTTTTATTGCTCCCAATGTTTCAATTTATACCGCAGGGCATCCGATTCATCACGAAATACGAAATACTGGCTATGAATACGGCATTGAAGTAAAAATTGGAAATAACGTATGGATTGGTGGGAATACTGTTATTAATCCTGGAGTTACTATCGGTGATAATACAGTAATAGGTTCTGGCAGTGTTATTACAAAGGATATTCCGTCAGATGTTATTGCTGTGGGAAATCCTTGCAGAGTTCTTCGCAAAATCACTGACAGAACCTATTACTGTATTATCACCGATAGTAACTCCAGGAT
>CALMXN010000348.1 GCA_937871145.1 uncultured Clostridia bacterium | reverse complement strand
AATACCACCTGTAAAGATAACAGCGTCGAGTCCGTTCATTACGGCTGAATAAGCGCCGATATATTTCTTGATCTGGTAGCGGAGAATTTCACCGGCAAGACGTGCCTGATGGTCGCCGTCTTCTGCAGCGGCACTGATGTCGCGGTTATCAGAAGAAATACCTGTTACACCGAGGAATCCGCTCTGCTTATTAAGATAATCGCTCATTTCTGATGGTGAAAGGTTAAGCTTCTTTTCAACATATGTTACTGCTGAAGCATCAACAGCACCTGAACGTGTTCCCATAATCAAACCATCAAGTGGTGTGAAGCCCATTGATGTATCAACTGACTTACCGCCATTGACACAACAGATTGATGAACCATTACCGAGATGACAACTGACAATCTTCAAATCTTCTATATTCTTACCAAGCATTTTTGCAAGCTCGCTTGAAACATATCTGTGTGATGTTCCGTGGAAACCGTACTTACGTACATGAAGTTTTTCATAACATTCATATGGAAGTCCGTACATGAATGCTTTTTCAGGCATTGTCTGGTGGAATGCTGTATCAAATACAACAACCTGTGGTACACCTTCAGGCATAACTTTTTTGCAAGCTCTTAAAGCCAATGCATGTGGATGATTATGAACAGGTGCAAGCTCAGACAATGAATCTATTCTATCAATTACTTCGTCTGTTACAAGTGTAGTTTTATTGAATACTTCAGCACCCTGTACTATACGATGACCAACTGCTGAAATTTCCTTCATACTATCTATAACCTTTGCATCACCAGTTGTGAGGCAATCAACAACCTTCATAAAAGCTTCGGTATGAGTTGGGAAATCGCATTCACATGAATACTGACGTCCGTCGAAAGTTTTATGTGTTATTTTTCCGTCAATGCCGATTCTTTCAGCATTACCTTTTGCAAGAACCTGTTCATTCTCCATATCAATAAGCTGATACTTCAAAGATGAACTTCCTGCGTTGACAACAAGAATTCTCATTTATTCGTTCCCTCCAAATATGCTTGACATTTACATCATTATTTTATATTATTACAAATAGAGTTAAAAAGCAAGAAAATTTGTTAAAAATCATTAATATTCACAAAATATTAATCTAAAAACAGAAAGGTTTAATGCATGATAATTTCAGGAATAATATGTGAATATAATCCTTTTCACAACGGGCATATGTTTCAGCTTCAGGAAACACGAAAAAAAGGGGCAACTCATATTATTGCAGTAATGAGTGGAAATTATGTTCAACGTGGTGAAATTGCATTAATTGACAAGCATATAAGGGCTGAAATTGCTGTAAAATGCGGTGCAGATCTTGTTATTGAACTGCCTGTTCCATATTCGGTTTCTTCAGCCGAAATTTTCTCAAAAGGCGGAATTTATATCTTAAATCAGCTTGGTGTTGTTGATATGCTTTCTTTTGGCTCTGAATGTGGCGATATTGAACTTCTGAGAAAAGCTGCTGACGCTTCAAAAGAAGTCGAAAGTCACGATGAAGTTTCAAAACTGATTTCCCAAGGTATATCATACCCATCTGCTGTTGCTGATATTATCAAAAAAGATTACGGAGAAGAAATTTATAATGTATTTTCTTCTCCAAACAATACTCTTGGGATTGAATACATCAAGGCACTTGGTTTTTTTAAAAGCAGAATCAAGCCTGTAACAATAACAAGAAAATCTGTTGACCACGACAGTATGGATTCCAACAATGACTTTGCAAGTGCTTCAATGATAAGAGAATCAATCAAGTCGGGTAACGATACATCTGCTTTTATTCCTGATGCGTGCAGGAAGGCAATAGGTGAACAGATTAGTAAAAACAGAATTTCTGACATAAAAAACATTGAAAATATTATCTTCTACAAGCTTTTGTCAATGACAAAGGATGAACTTGCACTTCTCCCTGATGCTAACAACGGCTTATCAGACAGGCTTTATGCTGCCTGCAGAAAGGCAAACTCATACAGTGAACTTCTCGATTTGACAAAAACAAAGTGCTTTACTCTTGCACGAATCAGAAGAGTAATTTCATACGCACTTATGGGAATTACAACCGATGATTTATATACTTTACCTCAATATGCGAGAATTCTTGCATTCAATGATAGGGGTTGCGAAATTTTAGCGAAAATTAAAGAGAAATCAGACTTCCCTGTTTCGACTTCATTAATGGATCTTTTAAAGCTTAATGATAGTGCAAAACGACTTGCGGAACTTGATGAGATTGCTTCAATGCTGTTTTCACTCTCTGTCAATGATAAGGATTATAGAAAAAATGAATTTGCTGTTATGGTTAAAAAAACCTCCGAAGATTAAACTTCGGAGGTTTTATTTATTTTATAAACTTATTGATTTTTCGCATTACGTTTCCAAGATATAACGTAATAAATCCAGACAGTACAAGTCCCAAAGTATACTGAACTATTCCTGCTGTTCCGCAATCATTTCTGTTTATGATAAAGGTTGCAGCAATAATAAGAAAAGTCACCACAAATAAAATAAATGAAAATGAAATTGCTTTTACAAAACGCCTGTTTCTTTCTTTAAGTGCAGAAGTATCAGTAAAAGACTCAGGGCGCTCATCTGTGTATTCCATTCGCCACAGATATGTGCTCGACATCTGACCGCAATGCTCCCAGCCGAAATCTTTATAGGTTTCAAAATACTCCTTTTTAACAAATGGCTGCATATCAAGTACATAGCGATATTTCTTCGGTTCACCTTTTTTAAAAATCAGGAATGTAGATGTCCAGTGGTTTATTTTGTTAGGATGATAGCCTTGTTGTGCCAGATTCTCAAGCCACTCTTCATACTCAGCTGGAACAGGATGAATAAATGTCGACATTAATTTAATCATAAAATCCCCTCCATATTCTTTGCAATTTCAATAATTCTGTTTTTCTCCTGAAGTAAAATCTGCTTTCCCATATCAGTCACAATGTAAAGCTTTTTTCTGTCCTTTTCCTCAGTAGGTTTTATAAGTTCACCATTTTCAAGTTTTACAAGAGTCTGATAAATTGTCCCCGCACCTAATATAATTCTTCCGTCGGTAATTTCCTTAACGTGTTGCATTATTCCATATCCGTGCCGTTCCTCAACAAGTGACATTAAAATATAAAGCATAGTTTCACTCATAGGGGTAAATTTTTTTCTTGCTGTTTCAATATCCATATATCCTCCTATATCATAATGTAATATATCACTTTGTGATATACTTATTATATATCACAGTGTGATATATGTCAATAACTTTTTTAAATATTTCAAAATAATATAAAAAGACAGTCACTTTTAAGGTGACTGTCCACATCATTAGTTAATATTCTTTAGATACATTTACCAACAGCATCTACAACAACAACGCCAGCGTCTACAACAACGTCTACGACAGCACATAAGATCCCTCCTTTCATCAGGATATGTAATCTCAGTACTATCTTTTACATTGTATGCCGTACCCATTTGCTTTGTGAAATTAATAAGTTATATTCAAAAGTTTCAATAAATACAAACATAAAAAATTCCGCCTTCGGAATAATCCGAAAGCGGGTTAAATAGCATTATTTAAAATTTGTTATTAGAAAGGGACTAAGTAAAAATTTAATAAATATTTATTTAATAAGTGACTTACCTGTCATTTCTTCTGGCTGAGGTAAACTTAAAATGTCAAGCATTGTTGGTGCTAAATCAGCAAGAACTCCACCGTCATTAAGTCCCTTACCCTGCATACCAACCAAAAGAAGTGGTACTTTGTTTGTTGTATGAGCTGTGAATGGTGAGCCGTCAGCTTCATACATCTGGTCAGCATTTCCGTGGTCAGCAGTAATAAGTGCTATGCCACCT
>CALMXN010000347.1 GCA_937871145.1 uncultured Clostridia bacterium | reverse complement strand
ATATGACCGCCATATTGTGACAGAAATAAATTATCAAGACCATTTTTGATATTGTCAATATCACTTGACACATTTTACTCAAAAATTTTGAAGGTAGAAGAGCGTATTGGAATAAATCTTCATGGAGCGCAGCGGAATGGGGATTTATTCCAATACGCTGCAAAAAAATTACGCTGCCGATTTTTGCATTTCATAATACCGTCTGCGTTTAACCGCAGGAGGCAATCCGCCGTTTGCGGAGCAAATTCTGCGGTTATTCCAGTAGCTCATAAAATATCGCCATACCATCGTTTTCAGTTCTTCTATGGTGTAGTTTTCCGATTTCCTATTTCTGCTGTAAAACAGTTCTTCCTTCATCCTTGCCCAGAAGCTTTCACAGCGGGCATTATCGTGACATCTGCCACCGGCGCTGTTCATGCTCTGTATAAGCCCTGATTCAGCAATTGCCAGCCTGTATTTTTCGCTTGTATATTGACTTCCTCTGTCTGAATGAAGTATTGCCCCTTTTATGCTAGAGTGCGTTTTTACGGCGTTTTCCACCGTTTGAACGCATAGTTCTGCTCTCATATTATTAGCCATTGCAAGACCTAAAACGCTTGCATCGAAACAGTCAAAAATTGCCGATGTATACATTTTTCCGTCCTTTGCTTTCAGCTCAGTGATGTCTGTGACGCACTTCTCACAGGGTTTATCTGCCTTGAAATTACGCTTCAGCAGGTCATCTGATTTTCTTGCTTCTTTATCTGCTACGGTGATCCCATTGGGTTTTCTTTTCGGCTTATGAGTAATTCCAATATCGTTCATCACACGATAAACGGTACTTTCGCTCGGTATTTTAACATCTTTTGGATTTTTAAGTAAAAGCGCCTCATGCATGCGAACTTTTCCGTATGTATCGTTGTATTCATCTTCAGTGGCAATTTTCATCATAACAGCCGCCAGAGCTTCGTACTTCCAAGGTTTATCACGATTTACCAGATAATTATAAAACCCCTGTCGTGTAACATCAAGTGCTCTGCAATAGAAAGCAATTTTCCCAGTCATTGTTCCATCCTCGGTTTTCAGGGCAATCAATTTCATTCTTTCGTTTTTGCAGATTTCTGACGGCTGGCTGCGAAAAAAGCGCTTGCTTCCTCCAAAAATTCGTTCAGTTCATTCAGCCGCTTGATTTCTTTTGCTTGTTCCTTTGTTTCCTTGCGAAGCTGCCGTACCTCTTCAGCAAGGCTCATTGCATTTTCCGGTGTTCGTTCACCGACATCCAATTCTCCGTTGTTTGCCGTCTTTATCCAACCGTACAGCGTTCCATACGGCACTCCAAGCTCATTGCTGGCTTTCTTGCTGCCAATTTCCTTTGCAAGCTTTACAGCCTGTTCCT
This sequence comes from uncultured Clostridia bacterium, assembly GCA_937871145.1. Lineage (GTDB taxonomy): Bacteria > Bacillota > Clostridia > Oscillospirales > Ruminococcaceae > SZUA-444. The sequence goes on along the minus strand of CALMXN010000347.1, from coordinate 122 downwards.
TGTATGCCTTGTCATAGCTTTTTGCTTCTGCCATTTTTCGACACTCCTTTTGTTTTTATTATATTTTTTTGAGTGTCTTGTGTCAAGTTTTATTGTACTATATCATCTTTACTTCCGTTAAT
>CALMXN010000346.1 GCA_937871145.1 uncultured Clostridia bacterium | reverse complement strand
CTTCCGATCCACTTAACGCTCATCATCTTCACCTGCCTCATCATCTGTTTGAATTCCCATAATATCGCGGAGCTTGTCAGCGTCGGATTTGTCGATAATCTGTGCCTTATTTGACATATAGCTACCGCAGACAGCCCAGTAGTCACAGTATCTGCAGGCAAGCTTGTCCTTTTCGCCTTTTGGTATTGCCTGAATTCTGCCGTTTTTAAGATTCTCAGCCATTTCAATCATTTTGCTCTTTGCAAAACCCTCAAGCCTGTTATAAGCTTCATAAGGAATAATGTCGGAATATCCGTCTGGCTTTGTTTTATTTCTTATCTGGACATAATAAGCATTAATCATATCCTCCATAATATCGTTGTTCGCGTATCTTACAACAAGTCCGTTTTTCTTAAAGTTCTTATCTTTAAGCTTTGAAACACTATCATTTTCAGGGTTCTGCTGGTCCGTTGTATTGAAGGTTCTTTCGATTTCAGGCGCAAGGAAAATAGCAGGCATATACAGTACGCCCGCCGGCTCGGCATTTTCAACATTATCAGTAACAGCCATAAGATATAAAATCATCTGAAGATTTATACCATTATAAACATCCTGAAGTTCAAGCTGTTTTTTGCCTGTTTTATAGTCAACAATTCTTATGTATTTTTTATTGTCATACTCACACATATCAAGCCTGTCGATTTTTCCACGCAGTATTAATTTCAAACCATTATCAAGGTCAAGCTCGAAAATGCTCTTTCCGCTTTTATCGGTGAGATTATACTCAAATTCGTGCGGACTAAAGCTACTGCTTTTAAGTTCTGACTTAATATTTTTAACTACATCAAAAATAAGACTCTCAAGATTTTTATACATTGCATCAAAGCGTTTTGTTTTTCCGAAATCTCCGCCAAGCTCGTTTTCTCTGAATTCAGCTAAAATCTGATGTATTTTTTCTATTAGCTGATCCTCATTGTAAGAAACAAATTCAGGAACATACTCACTTTTATCCTTATCATTCTTTCTGCTCATTATTTTTTCAAGGCAATAGTGAGCGATTGTTCCCCTGTTGACAGGGTTTACTTCAACCTTTTTCGGAGTCTGAAGCTTCAGTCCATTCTGACAGAAAAAGCCGAACGGACATTCGTTGAATTTTTCTATGCTTGTTGCAGAAATATTCAGGTTCTTTGAAAAGAACATACTCTGGGCTGTTTTCGGGTTTAATCTGTAATCAGAATTTTCAGATGCGTTACGCAGATAATCAATCCTGTTTTTGTACTCCTTGTCTTTTTCAAGAACTGCTTTAATACTCAGTACATCCTCGGTTTTATCCCTGTAATTTTCAACAAATTTATAGTAGGCTGAATGTGGTGTAGTACAATAAAAGCCAGGGCTTTTATCCCATGCACATTCAATAATTTCACCACCAAACATATTTGTAAGTTGCTTTATAATCGGTGATGGACGTCTTGAATTCCCTGATTTATCAGATAATGAATATGAAACAAAAAGCCTGTCACTCGGCAGTGAAAGAGCCTGATAAGCCATAAAGCGCTCTTCTGTAAGCTTCCACATAATACGGCGGGAAATTTTCAGTCCAAGCTTTTCAAGAGCTTCCTTATCCTTATCCGTAAAAAGACCGCTTTCCTTCACGAATGCCGGCATAATACCCTCATTCACACCAATTAAAAATACAACCTTTGGGCTTGCAAGATGGGAACGGTCTGCACTTGCGACCATTACAGCGTCAAGCTTTTGTGGTGGAGTTGAAACACTTGCCTGCAGGAGCATCTGATTTAAAAGTTCGCTAAAGGTTTTTAACGTAATTTTTTCATCCTGCAGTGTATCATAAATTGCTCTTATTGCCTGAATGAGTATTCCCCACAGTTGTTTGAATTCGCGTGCGATTTCTATTGCCTGTGTTTCATTATCAGACAAAACATCAGGGCTGTTCTTGATATTCTGTGACATAATCGCAGATAGATTAACCTGATCAAGAAAAGTAAAAAGGGCATGACAGATATCTCTTGCTCCACTGTCGGAACAAGCTTGTTTTAACCCTTGAAGTGGTGTAATAATCAGCTTTCTGATTTTATTTATTTCATCAAGATATGCGGTGTCCTTACTGTCGGTTGCGGTGAAATTCTCAAGCCACATATCACCATTAACATTCCATTGAAAACAGTAGTCCTCAATCATTGAGACCTGCATATCAGTAAACATTGAAAGGGTTGATTTAATGTATCTTAAGATATTTTCAGTATTGAATTTTCTTGTTGTGACAGTCTGAAAGACTGAAAAAATGTATAATATCAGTGCTTTCTGTGAAACTGGCTGTTTTGTATCCATAAAGTATGAGATTTCATACCTGTCAAATACGCCTGAAATTATACTATAATAGTCAGACAGCTTTCTTGATACTATTGCAATGTCAGAATATTTATAGCCATTATCACAGACAAGCCTTTTAATGCTTGAAGATACATATTCAATTTCCTCATATAAGTCGTTGCTGGCAACAACCTTAACCCCTGTGCTGTCAGATGTTTTAACAGCAAGAGGATTGAAGATATTGTTATTAATATGATTAACCGACTTATTGATTTTATCGGAAAGAGTCTTAAAGGTAATAATTTCAGTTTTAAGGTTAATGCCTTTTGCCAGATTAATGATATCCTGTTCGGTTTTAGCTACATTAACGAATGGTGAAAGCTTTGTTCTTGTGTTTTCTCCAAATCCTATCGTAAGGGAAATGCAGACATCTGTCGCCTGTGACAGGATTGCTTCAAGCATTGAAAATTCATCCTGTGAAAAGCCATTGAATTCATCAATGTATACGCTCATAGATTTGAAAAAGTTTTTAGCTTTTGCTGTTGTTGCAGCTTCTCCAGTCAGTGTCAGTGAGTCCTTCAGGCTTTTTTCTGAAAGAATATTGCAATATTCAGAATATAAATATTGTATATCACTTATTTTATCAGACAATGAGCCTGTCAGTTCAAGCTGTGTTGCTGAAAGCTCATTCGGAGTAATTTCAGACTGACGGAGCTCTTTTACGAGTTCAATTGCATTATCAATAAAGCTTGTCTTATCAAGCTGTTTTGTATAGTAT
>CALMXN010000345.1 GCA_937871145.1 uncultured Clostridia bacterium | reverse complement strand
CAGGAGCTTGTTTCAATGATTGTTGAAAAAGCAGTCAATATGGCAAAGATGATGAATATTCCTGTTCTCGGACTTGTTGAGAATATGAGCTATGTTGAATGTCCGGACTGTGGAAAACAGATTAAGATTTTTGGTGAAAGCCATATTGATGAAATTGCAAAAACATATAGCGTTGATGTAATAGGAAGAATTCCGGTTGATCCAAAACTTGCAGCAGCAAGTGACGCTGGAGCAATTGAACTTTTTGAAGGTAACTGGTTGGATAAAGCAGATGAAATTTTAGATAATCTTAATAAATAGAAATAAAAAACAGTTCTCATTTTTTTGAGAACTGTTTTTATTATGCTTTAATTTAACTGTTAGCTACCTGTTCCTGCATATTTCAATGCACCCCTCATCCACGCTTTGTAACCTATATAGAAAACTATTATTCCTATTGCAGGGGATAAGAATGAAAGAACATAATTACTGTCAGGTCGCAGGAAGAACATTACAGGATAGAATGCCATAAATCCAAGTGGGAAGATGAATGTGAATATGAACTTGAATACTTTGTTGAATATTGTAATTGGATAACGTGCATATTCTCTGAATTGATTGAAAAAGACTAGTATTGGGCATCCATATACAGTAATGAATGCAGAAGATGCGGCAAATGTCATTATACCTATTAAAACAAGTGATGCACCTAATAATGAGAGAATGAGCATACCAAGCTTTGCTATTGAGAAGTCAATGCCAAGCTTCATCCACGAGTAAACAAACATTGCAATACCCATAACTAAAGTTCCTATGCCTTTTACGTCAAAGGTTTCTGCTGTGTAATAGAAGAAAAGGTTGATTGGCTTAAAGCAGTACTTGATAAAATCGCCCTGTTCACAGTGAACCCATACCTGCCATAAATTATCGAAAAGTAGTTGCATAGGAGCAGCAGCAATAAGTGAAAATGAATATATAAACAGTACTTCGTTAAATGTAAAGCCTCGTATATCAGGAATAGCCTTGAAGATAAGCCAGAATGTTATGAATCCACCGAGGTTTACCATAATCAAAGCAATAGAACTTACAAAAAAGTCAGCACGATATGCCATCCTTGATTTGATATCCTGTGCAACCATTTTGAAATATAATTTTAAGTAACTTAATACGCTTCTTTTTTTCATTTGATGTAAATATTCCTTTCTATAATATTCAAAGGACAATTAACCGCCATTTACTATCATTCGTCTTGCAGCTTTTCGGTAACATAATGTTGAAATAATAAATAAAACAGCAAGCCATATAAGCTGAATGAGTATCTGACCAATATAATCCTTAAATTCATAATTTTTATTGATAAGAATCTGTAGTGGCAGATTATAAATTGTCTGGAACGGGAGCCATTCAACAACCTTCCTGATTGGTTCAGGGAAGAAAGCAAGAGGAACAATAGCACCAGCGAGAAGAAGTACAATACTGTCTTTCATTGTACTGATGCCCCATACATTTTCTGTTGAGAATGACAATATGCCTATAAGGAAGTCAAACATCATACTGATAGGAACAGCAATGAAGAAAGCGATTACAAACATGATAATGTTGATTCCGATATCAATATATCCTTTTGTCAGGAAAAATACAAAGATGAATGTAGGAATAAATGTCATAATAAAGTTTGCACTTATGTTGCCAAAGCTTCGCGAGCACATATACTGCGGATAACTGATAGGCTTTATAAACCATACTGCAATATCACCCGACTTAACATCGCCTGACATATTCCATTCAAGGAAGGAAACAATTGAGCTACCAATACATGCAGATAATGCAAGGTATATAAAAGTGTCTTTAAAGGTCATACCGTTGATTATTCCATCAGGAGTGCTGTCAAAGATAGCCCTCCATAAAAAATAAGTCATGAACATATATATTGCATTAGTTGCAAGAGAAATGAACATTGAAGATCTGTAAATCAGCCTATGCATAAAGGACATTTTTACTATGCAAAGAAATGATCTAATTTTTCTCACTATTATCAGCCCCTTCATAGATTTTCCTGATAATATCTTCAGTCTGTATTTCTTCAATTTTAATATCATCAATTTTACTTGATTTCATCAGCTGATTAAGCACATCAGCAAGAGTTATTTGATCCTCGTCTATGAGGAGTGAGAACCACTTTTCATTTTCTTCATCGTCGTCTTCTTTTTCAAGAAGATTTATTGCTGAACCATTTGTTATAGAAGAAATAGTAGTCTGAAGCTTATTGTATTCGTTTTCATCATCGCTTTTTGCTATTTTTAAAGTTCTGTACTTACCAAAGCGGTTTTTCAAATTCGCAAAGTTATCGTCAAAAACCATTTTCCCCTTATCAATGATAACAGCACGCTTGCAAAGTGCCTCAATATCACCGATATCATGAGTTGTAAGTATTATTGTTGTACCTCTTATACTGTTAATCTGCTTGATAATATCACGGATTTTACTTTTCATTGAAACATCAAGTCCGATTGTTGGCTCATCAAGGAAAACTATTTTAGGATTATGTAACAATGAAGCAACTATATCACACAAGGTACGCTGACCAAGTGACATTTGTCGAACAGGTTTCATATAAAGCTTGCTTATATCAACAATGCTATTGAATAATTCAAGATTATCATTATATGTTTTTGTGTCAATTCTGTATATTTCCTTTAAGAGCTTAAATGATTCAATAACAGGCAAAGACCACCATAGCTGAGAACGTTGTCCGAAAACAACACCGATATTCTGAGCGTTCTGCTGTCTGCTCTTATAAGGTACGACACCATTAACCAGAATTTCACCGGAAGTCGGCTCAAGTATGCCTGTCATCATTTTGATTGTTGTTGATTTTCCGGCACCGTTAGGTCCTAAGTATCCGACAATTTCACCAGGATTGATTGACATTGATACACCATCAACAGCATTGAGGTATTTGTAATCACGTGAAAACAAATCTCTGAAACTGCCGGAAAGCCCTTCGTGCCTGTTAAGAATTTTAAATGTTTTTGTCAAATCTTTGATTTGAATAATACTGTCCATAAATTCCGTCCTTTCTTGCTGCCATTGAATACAGGAATAAAAAAAGGACACACCTGTTCAGTATGTCCTTAATTAATGCATATGCATAATTTCAGATATAGTATTCGAAAGGCTTGATTCTTATATGGAACATTAGTTCCATATAAAATATTAAGTTAGAGTAAGATCACCTTTGCAATCATATTTACACTCCTTTCGTAATAATGTAAATAAACATTAACATTATAAAGTAATTATGTCAATATTTATTCATAAATTTTTGTTTATTTAAAAAAATATTTACAAATTATAAAAATAATGCTATAATTTCTTAAAACATTTAGGGGGAATTTATT
>CALMXN010000344.1 GCA_937871145.1 uncultured Clostridia bacterium | reverse complement strand
CAAACTCATACGTCTGTTGTTCTGAAAGAGAAATTTTCTGCAGTGCAGTTCATAGAAAAACTTCTCGGCAGGGAGATTAACAAATGTCCTCATTGCGAAAGCGGCTACTTTATGAGAAACGGACTTTCTCCACCAATTGCAGCAAACTGAATATTTTTTTACGCTTCATCATGAGGTAGCTTTGCTATACCTATTTTACCATATTTTACAGTGGTTTGTCTATTGTTTTATCAAATTATATAAAAATATATCAATTTTTATGAAGAAGAAAACATTACTTTCCCCATAGGTGCTGCATCTACAACCGCGGTTTCGTGCTATGAAATTATCCAAACCTGCACTCCTGCGTTTGTTTGAACTTGGGGATTTTTTCAGCAGGTTCGGATAATTTGCTATTCATAATGCGTAATTGAACGACTCATAAGCATTTGCATCTCCTGATACTACTCCTGTTCCAACATTAAATCCACCATTTCCAAGCGTATAATTTGGTCTGTTGCCCTGTGGCGGTGTGGTTGTCGTTGTTACCGCTATTGTTGTTGCGGATTTTGTTGTTGTGACAGACGCCTGTGTTGTAGCTTGGGTAGTCTCTACGGTTGTCGTTGTGGTGGTTTCAGTTGTTGTTTCTTCAGGAACTTTCGTTTCTGAAGTCGTGGTTTTAGAAACGGTTGATGTTACGTTTATATTTGCTTTGACCTCCTTTTTGTATTTCGTATATATCCCACTTCATCTCTATACTCTTCATGTTCTTTGACATAAGGATCTTTATTGCCACATATCGCATAATCACAAACATCACCATTACCAAGAGTATTTTTTCGAATTAGCTTTCCATGCATCAACTCGATACCGAAGAAATCGGCATTGCAAAGATATGGTAATACATCATCAAATCCAAACTGTTTTGCAAATTCAGCGACTGGACATGATGTGAAATGATATCTGATTGGCTGTTTTACATCGTATGGTTCTACAACCATATGATAATCATCAATTTTATTTCCTTTTTTCGCCGCTATTGAGTCTGCGAAATGATAAAGTCTTTTCAAAATTGGATTATTTAAGTCTACAAAGCTGAGTTTTGCAAAGGTAGTCAGAAATAATTTTTTCTCCAACTCTTCTATATCCATCAGACTAACTTTATCTTTGCATAATTCATATACGCAGCATAAGGCAATGCAATCATATGTTCCACCCACGCCATTTCTAGAATTACTCTTGCCTCCAAGGTTTCTATTGAATTTCCTTAGGTAATTCATATAACTTTCATTGATTTGAGATGCAAGCAGTTCAGTTTCTTCAAGAGAATACTTGCCATTAAGCAGCTGATTAATCAAAGCTTTACATGGTTCTGTATATGGGTAATAAATACTTTCATCGTATGTCACTTCACTCATCTTGGTTCTCCTACAAATTCTAATTTGTAGCACTGTGTGCTAACGGCATTATACCACAATCAACCAATTATTTCAATATGTATCGCCCGAAAAATCTGCAATACTCATCATTTTCAAGCTTACGATTGCTCAATGGTCTGTTTTTCGCTGCATAATATGTAGAGCGTGGTACTTTTAGAACACTGCATAATAAAGATATTTTATGTTCAGAACTTAATCGTCTGATTGCGTCAATTCGTTCCTTGAGTCCCTTGTGAATATCGCCATTGCTTTTTTAAAAATTAAGTTTTCCTCTTCTAAACGTGCTACTTTTAATTGTAATGCTCGAATATCATCGGCTGTCATAACCTCATCTTTAGATAACTTGATTTCCCTGTATCTTCTTAGCCAACGGTAAAATGTTGATCTTACAACCCCAAATTCACTCACTATTTCCTCTATTGGCTTTCCGTTCATATACAACAATATTATACTCTTCTTGTATTCCTCTGACATCTGTTGGTTCATAAACTCACCTCAATTTTTATTATATCAAGGCTCATTTTTTCTGTCTACTTTTTTATTATACAATCAGTGTGTTGTTAATGAGATAAATCAGAATTTATAAACTGAAACAATAACAGTCATATGATCATAAAAAATAAATTAGCGAATATATAACATAGAACAATCCAGAACAAATATGGCAAATCATCGGCGTTATCAGATGATTTGTTTTTCGGTAAGCAAATATCCATATCAAACCTATGATGAAAGAACATCCGAGGTTGTGCCAATCAAGTATCGCAAAAAGAACATTGAACATAAGAAGTGCCGCCATTTCTCCAAATACCGGACCACAGAATCTCTTTGCCAGACCTCGAAAGTATATTTCTTTGACAATTCCGCTCACAAACACCAAACCTATAATTTCCATTGTTATGATGCTGATTCCCATTTCCTTACCTTGACGTGCCATATCGGTAGTTCCTATTCCTGGAATGAGATTGATTAACCAAGCATAAACATCTCCGATAACTTCTGAAGCTATATATGCAACTATTCCGTACAGAATATCTTTTCCGAGTGTTTTCTTATCATAAATTTCATCTTTCAAACTGATTCCATTTTCTTTGTAAAGCAATAACGCTCTCGGCAAAAGCGATAGATTTACAATGATAAGAAGCAGTATATAAATGTGTCGTTTATTCGTTACATAAGTTGCGACATCACCAATTGTCATACCTGATTGATACTGCGTATATGCAATAAAGAGTTCAAATCCCGCTACCAAGAGAGTCAGCAACGATACGATACCAATTGCCATTCGTGCATTACAATATTTCTTTTCATCCATATTTATTCTCCTATCTGATATTTGGAAATGTAAACTACGATTTATACAAGCAAGTAAAGTGCTAACCCTTAGCCATAATTATACATTATCACTCCAAAAAAGTCAACCATCAGTCAACAAAAAGAAAAACATAAACAACAAAAAGGAACATATCTATGAGCAAAATCGGCTATATCTGTGTTCAAACAGAACATTAGGGAACTGCCAGACAGCAGGAAATTATGAACAGCTATCAAGTTGACCGTATTTTCTCCGAGAAGCTTCTGAGCGTGTTAAGTCGGGACAGAAAATCAGTCGTGACAAAGGTGTTCTTTATGGAAGTGGTAATTATCAGCCGCAATACAGAGCTTGAAAACACTCGCATTGTTCAGATTGTTCAACTCAGCAATCTTAACGTCTCACAGCTGAAAGATATGCTTGCAAAAATTAAGTATAACACTTTTTCAAGCACGTCGATAACTTCTATCCCATTAACAAAAATTGAAAGGAAGTATTTTTTTATGAAAAAACATTAAAGGAATTACTCAAGAAATTTGTAAACAGCCAGCAATTCACAAGCACGACTGACATAATGGCCAGCATGAAAGAATTATTCAGTGACGTTCTTCAGCAGGTTATGGAGGCTGAGCTTGAAGAAAAGCTTGGATACGAAAAAAGCGACAGAACCTCGGATTGTGACGAAACAGGCATGTCGAAAAACTACAGAAACGGTTACTCGAAAAAGACTGTAAAAACTCAGCTTGGCGAGGTTGATGTCAAAATCCCCGTGACAGAAATGGTGAATATGATCCGCAAATTATTGAAAAATACAGCCGAAATGCTGACGGAATGGGAGAAAAAATTCTTGCACTTTATGCCTGCGGAATGAGCCAACGTGATATTTCGGAGCAGATTAAAAATATTTATGACGTTGAGATTTCCGACGGTTTGGTAAGCAAGATTGTTGATAAAATTACTCTGGAAGTAACGGCGTGGCAAAACCGCCCTCTTGAGCCTGTTTATCCGTTCGTTTTTATGGATTCAATTCATTACAAAGTCAAGGAAAATCATCAGTATATCACCAAAGCCGCATACGTTGTTCTTGGAATTGGGCAAAACGGAAGAAAAGATATTCTCGGCGTATGGATCGGCGAAAATGAGAGCTCGAAATTTTGGCTTTCTGTGATGAATGGCCTTAAAAATCGCGGTATTAAGGATGTATATGTCTTCTGCGTAGACGCCCTTGCAGGCTTTAGAGAAGACATTAATGCGGCGTTTCCATCATCTCAGATACAGCGCTGCATAATTCATATATAAGGTCCTAGACGCGCTATGTCAGCTATAAAGACATCAAAGCAGTTATGGCAGACTTAAAGAAAGTTTATCAGGCAATTAACGAAGATGAAGCAATGCGGGAGCTTTTAAATTTCAAAGAAAAATGGCAGAAATTAAAAAAATAATATATACAACAAATATTATTGAAGGACTGAACCGACAGTTCCGCAAAATCACATAAAACAAGCCCAGCTTCACAAATGACGATTCTTTGAGAAAAATCTTGTATCTTGCCTCACAGAATATTGTCGAACACTGGACGGTAATTTGTCGAAACTGGGACATGGTTTCCGACCAGCTGAATATCATGTTCGGCAGCAAAACATCGGCTTAACGGATTTCATCCTAAAAATAACTTTCCCGAAAGCAGCCGCGGCATTCACGCTGCGGCGCGCATACCACGTCCACTTTCAGGAATAACGCAATTAGGATGAATCCCAAAGTATGCTTGTTTCTCAAGCCTCTTTTGTCTGATTGGATTTACTTTTACACAAAATTTTAGGGGATGCCCATTTATTTAGGCGTGTGAATATTAAAAGTAATCCCGTCGGAAGTTTCCCAACGGGATTACTTTTATCATACTTTATCAACGTAAGCCAAAGCAACTTCTGTACGGGTGTGCCTGTTGATACCGTGTAAAATGAATAAGTATCGTCGATTCTCAAGCAGGGAGATACAATACATCGCAAAATGTACCACGCACAATGCAAGCTGGAATATGCATAACACCATCCAGACAAGCATACCGAATTTCTTTCCTTTGACTTTCTTATAAAGAATAGCAAGAAAGATTAAATAATTGGTAAAAATGCTACAACTAATGAAAATCTATTCATCATATAAAAATAAGA
>CALMXN010000343.1 GCA_937871145.1 uncultured Clostridia bacterium | reverse complement strand
CAGAGCGACAGCTATTGGAATTCCTCGTGAAGATATTTATATTGATTGCCTTACACTGACAGCTTCTGCTGAACAGGAAGGCGTTATTGAAACCTTAAAAGCTTTAAAAATAGTAAAAGAACAGCTTGGTGTGAAAACTGTTCTTGGTGTTTCAAATATATCATTCGGTCTGCCTAACCGTGAGCTTATCAATCAGAATTTTCTCACTATGGCGCTAACTTATGGACTTGACCTGCCTATCATAAACCCTAATATAGCTTCAATGACTGGTGCTGTAAGGGCTTATAAGCTCCTCACAAATATTGATAAAAATTCAACTGAATATATTGAGGCGTACAATAATTTTGCAAAAGCACCTGCTCAGAGTACACAGGTCAACAAAGAAATTGATATTTCCTATGCCATTGAAAAAGGTCTGAAAAAAGAAGGTGGAGAGATCGTTGAGCGTCTTCTTGAAACAACCGATTCAATGGTGATTATTAATACAATGCTCATCCCCGCTCTTGATAAGGTTGGAGCAGAATTTGAAAGCGGAAAGATATTCCTCCCCCAGCTTATTCAATCCGCTGGCGTTGCACAGGTTGCTTTTGAAGTCATAAAGAAAAAACTAGTCAATGAAGATAAGGCACCAATTTCAAAAGGTAAAATTGTACTTGCAACCGTAAAAGGTGACATTCACGATATAGGCAAGAATATTGTAAAGGTTCTTCTTGAGAACTACGGCTACACAGTAATTGACCTTGGCAGAGATGTTGATTATCAGTGTGTTGTTGATGCTGTAAAGGAACATAACTGCAAGCTTGTCGGCCTGAGTGCTTTAATGACAACTACCCTTAAAAGTATGGAAAATACAATAAAACTCATCCGTGATAATAATCTTGACTGTAAGGTTATGGTCGGCGGCGCTGTACTTACACCTGAATATGCAAAAAAAATCGGAGCAGATTTTTACTCAAAAGATGCAAAAGAATCCGTTGACGTGGCAAAAACTGTTCTTGGATAAATGCTATGCTTCATATTTTCATATATTAGAACTTGGTTACAACAATTACAAATAGTTACAATCCCATTGACTTTGTTAATGTTTAATGATATCCTAAAGCAAACAAAACGGGAGGTGCTATGTAATAAAATGAAAAAGCTAGTTTCATTTTTTCTTGTTGTATGCATTGCAACCTTTCTCGCATCGTGTGGCGGAAAAGCCGATAATTTATCAAATAACAAAGCTGTGGCTTCTGACTATGAATTACCATCGAATTATAATCTTGACTTTGACAGTATTGCTGATGAGTTAATCTCATCTGAATCAATTGACGGAATGAAAATCGGTACTTCATATAGAAGTCTGCTTGCCAGATATGGTGAACCAACATCAAAATCAAGCGAATTCAAAACCACGTCAGGTTCAGTTTTTCAGGTTTGGGAATACCTTGATATGGGCGCTGAGTACACTATGATTAAAAGCCAAGACGATTACACAATTGACTTGATAAAAGTTTTTAACAAATCCCCGTTCTCTACTGAACATGATATAAAAATCGGAATTCCTGTTAACAATGTCATAAACGCTTACAGAGAGCAGATTAACAGTGATATGTCAACAGAAGAGAAAATTATTGTCGGGACTCAGGAAAAAGGAATGTCATTTACTATATCACAGGGTAAGATTACATCAATTACCTTGGGATATGCTCAGAATAAATAAAGCACGAAAGCTGCAGTAATATTACTGCAGCTTTTTTATGTGTCTTCTTCAAGATGTCGGACATAATCCTGCATTTCCTCAAAAGAACGTATATCCCGTGCTACGATTTTTTGCTGAGTTTTTGCAGGGAGGGAATAAAAATATTCGTAGCTTGATATATCCTGATCAAGAAGATCAGAAAGTCCGAGCTGATAGCTTCCTTCTTTCATTTTACACCTCTTTTTTTATTAATTGCTACATAATTATTTTATGATATTAATATTATTTTATAGCAGTAAATTTCATAGAGATTTTTATGAAAATTTTAATTTTTTGAAGGGAGTATATATGAAAGTAAAGCCCTATGACAGGACTAAAGCTGTAGAATATGCAACTAAATGGGCAAATTCGAGAAATCCAAGATATTTTGATTTTGAAAATTATGGAGGTGATTGTACAAACTTTATTTCACAATGCATTTATGCGGGAACGAATGTAATGAATTACACAAGGACATACGGATGGTATTATAGTTCATCATATGACCGTGCGCCAGCGTGGACAGGAGTGCAGTTTCTGTATAATTTTCTGATAAGAAATCAATCGATCGGTCCGTATGCTTCTGAAGCAGATTTGTCAGAGGTTGAGCTCGGCGATATTATTCAGCTAAGTGAAAGTAATGGCTTTAATCATTCGTTAATAATAACAGGGTTTGAAAGCTATGGTGACGACAACGCTATATTAATTTCAACGCATACTTTTGATGCTATTCAGCGCCCACTTAATACATATATATATGAAAAGCTCCGTTGCCTTCATATTGAGGGCTTCAGAATATTTTGAAAGGGTGATTTTATGTCAGATCATTATCCGTTCCTTCTCAGGAATCTTCCTTATTCATATGATGCTCTTGAACCTTATATCGATGAGGAAACTGTCAGAATACATCATACAAAACACCAGCAGAAGTATGTTGACAATCTTAACAATGCTCTTGAGGGTTATCCTCAATATCAATCGTGGTCACTTGAAAAGCTTCTTACAGAATACAAAACAATGCCATCAAAGGTTCAGCTTGAAGTAAGAAACAATGCCGGCGGAGTATACAACCACGATATGTACTTTTATTTCATGTCACCGAACGCTGAAGAACCAAAAGGCATGCTTTTGCAGGCAATAAAAAGTCAGTTTGGCTCACTGGAAACACTGAAATCAACTATTAAGACAGATGCACTCGCACAGTTTGGTTCAGGTTATGCTTGGCTTGTTTCAAATATTAACGGAAAGCTAAGCGTTGAAAAAAGTGCTAATCAGGATAGTGTACTTTCAAAAGGCTTGTATCCCCTTCTTGTTGTTGACGTCTGGGAGCACGCATATTACCTGAAATATCAGAATAGGCGTAATGAATATGTTGATGCATGGCTTAAACTTGCTGACTGGAGCAAGGCACAGGATTGCTACAAAACGATAGTTTCGTACAAATCGGAAGAGCGTCGTGTAGGGAA
>CALMXN010000342.1 GCA_937871145.1 uncultured Clostridia bacterium | reverse complement strand
CAGGTGCACCTATCAATAACGCATTATGTCCGCCCGCTGCTGCAATTTCAAGTGCCTTTTTTGCATTCTGCTGACCTTTTACATCAGCAAAATCAAGGTCATTATCATAAGCACTTCTACCTATTATATATTTACCGACAGGACTGATTATATCTGTTTTCTCAAAATGAGAGAGAAGCTGTGAAACTGAGGATACTCCGTATACTTCTATCCCCTCAACAACTGATGCCTCAAGATGATTTTCATACGGAACGAAAATCTTTTTTATTCCTGACTTCTGTGCAAGAATTGTCATAGGAAGAACACCATTGACACGTCTCACATTACCATTAAGTGAAACCTCACCGATAAAGGCACAGTCAGAAACATCATCTTTTATGTAATCAAGTACCTTTAATAAAGCAACTGCTATTGCAAGGTCGTGTACTGAACCTGACTTTTTAGTGTCAGCCGGGGCAAGATTGACCATAACTCTGCACAACGGAAATGTTATATCACATTCACGAAGAGCAGACCGGATTCTTTCACGGCTTTCTCTTACAACAATATCTGTAAGACCGACAATTTCAAAGAGAGGAGTACCTCTGCTTGTTTCAATTTCTGTGTCCACACAGAAGGCATTAAGTCCAAATAATCCTAAGCTGTTAATTTTAGCAAACATATTTTTCCCTTTTCACTATTTTTAAACATTTTATCACAAAAAGAAAATTTTTACAATAAATAAATTATTTTCTACTGATTTTTGTTTCTATGATGGGAACAATAAATTTATAATCTTAAAGGAGGTTATTTTATGAACTCATCTAATTGTAACAAATCTATTGAATGCTCTGTATCTAACTGTTCCTTCCACGCTGCAACAGAAGATTATTGCTCACTTCCTAAAATCAGCGTAGGTACTCACGAAACTGATCCAACTGTTAAAGAATGCACAGACTGTATGTCATTCAAGAAGAAGTGCTAAATAAAAAGAGAGGTGTTTTCACCTCTCTTTTTTACATAAAGCTTTTTCCTTCTGCAATCTCTCTGACAAATTCGTGCATTTCATTTTTTGAATTAATCTGATGAGTATAATCAATGACAGCCTGCTTGTGTGAGGCATCCATGTTTGAAAACATATCGAGTGCTGGCACATTTTTTGGCAGTGCCATACCAAGCCCCATTGGCATTTCAATTCCATCAAAAACGTTATTCATTGTAATCTCCTTTGGTATATTTATATTTATTATATCCCATTTTTTAAAAATATATGAAAAATACATAAAATCATATGTTTTTAGTATTGATTTACTATGAATTTTGTGGTATTATTATGTCACAATTGATAATACACAATGTATCGGGAGGTAATTTTATGACAATAGATCAGATAAAAGTTCTTATTTCTGATGATTCCGTTTTTGCAAGAAAAAAACTAAAAGATTACATACTTTCTCTTGGAGTAGCCGAGGTTCTGGAAGCAAACGACGGACAGGAGGCTATTGATCTTTACAAAGAAAACAAGCCTGATGTTGTATTTATGGACATTATAATGCCAAAGAAAACCGGCATTGAAGCAGTAACAGAAATTCTTGCTTTTGACAGTAAAGCAAAGGTTGTAATGGCTTCATCTGTAGGTACACAGAAATATCTTAAAGATGCAATAACTGCCGGTGCATATGAATTTCTTCAGAAGCCAATCGATAATAATCTTGTTCAGAAGATTCTTCAGAACATCGTGAAGGAGGGCTAAAATTGTACTCACAATTTTTCGGTAATTACCTCTTGAACAACAAGCTCGTTACTGCAAAACAGCTTGCTGAAGCTATGGAAATCAAGTCAGAAACCCGCCTGAAGCTTGGTGTTCTTGCAATTAGCGCAGGTTTTATGAATGCAAGTCAGGTTGAAATTATCCACGGTGAACAGCAACGAGTGGATAAAAGATTCGGCGACCTTGCTATTGAACGTGGATACATGACATCTGAACAGGTTAATAAGCTCCTTGCCGCTCAGAAAACAGGATTCCTTCTTCTGGGACAGGCACTTGTTGACAAGGGCTATCTTACAAATGCACAGTTCAGCAATGCAATCAGTGATTACAAGCTTAAATACAAAATCAAAAGTGAAGATAATTTCAGTTCTACAAGTGATGCAATGATTTCTATTGTATCTGAATTCTATCATTTCGGTAATGCAAGCTGTACAAAGACTGTTACTGAATATGTTTCACTTCTTCTAAAAAATATAATCCGTTTCATCGGTGATGACTTTACACCGCTCGAAGCTACATTAATCAACAACTTCAAATGTGAGAGAATCATCTCGCAACAGATTTGCGGAAAATTCTCAGCCTTTACTGCTGTTGAAGCAAATGACAGCACTATTGCTGAATTTGCGTCACGCTTTGCACAGGAAGAACTCAATACAGTTGATGAATATACAACAGCAGCTGTTGGCGAATTTTTGAATTTACATAACGGACTCTTCACTGTCAATATGTCAAATGTCAATGATGTTGAGCTTGAACTTATGCCACAGAAATCTGAACATAACACTGTTCTTGATCTTAAAACAAATGCATTCTGCATACCGATAGTTTTCACATTTGGAACAGTAAATTTCATACTTTCAACAAAAAATTAATTTTTAATTTTACTAAAAGCCCTGACTATTCAGTTAGGGCTTTTTTGTTAGGAGAAACTTTATGAAACGAATTTCGCCTTCAGACATTGAGTATTTTGATATGGACAAAAAAAGGTTTCTTTTATATGATGTTGAACGGAAATGCAGAATAGCAAAAAAGTATACTATTGTAAGCCTTATATTTTACTTCATATTAGCAGGCACTTTGGGATGGTCATCAGGCTTTAGTTTAATGTTGGGAAAAGAAGACGGACAGAATATTATTTTTACTCCAATTGCTAAGATACTGTTTCTTATGCTTTTTTCTGTTTTGCTGGGATCTTATTTCCGTTATCCTTTTGTAATAGCTTCAATTTTTATGCAAATGCTGTGCATATCCATTATTTTTCCGCTATGCAGAAAGCTATGCATCGTCAATATAATTTCAATTATTCTTTATTTAAGAGTACTTTTTAATATTCCAGTATATAATGCTCTTGCAGAGCAGGAAGGCTTCCCGCATTTTTTGGATAATCAACAACAGGGCAGATAAAAATAGCCAGCTGAAATTCAGCTGGCTATTTTTATGCTTTTTTGAATTTGAATGTTAAGTGGAAAAGTGGGTGGAAAGGCTCCTTGAAAATTGTATATCTGACAATGCTGTTAAAAAGCATTCCCACAAAGGATAGGAAAAACCACGCAACTGAAAACGTCATACAAATCTGCCCTGAAAGATTAAACGGCATTGTTGAGTAGTCCCATATTCCAAGCTTCATCCACACATTGACTATCATTCCTGTGCAATACTCAAGAGATGTTATAATTATTGTGGAAATAAACATCTGAATAACAACTGACGCTTTATTTGACAACTTAAAATTTATCTCGCCGATAACAATAAAACAGATTCCGCCGAGGACTCCCATTGAGATATGAGTATATCCACGGAAGGCAATTTCAATCAGTCCGTAAAGGTAAGCTCCTGTCGACCATAATGTAAGAATTTTTAAAAAATGATACTTCATATAGCACTCCATTATTTATAGAATTTAATAATAGTATTCCATAAATAATTAATTCTCACAAAGAAAAATATGTTATTTTTATAATCTTATAGATTCAATCATATATCTATCCTTGTCATAATAATCAATGACACAGCTTTTGTTCTTACTTGAAATTATGTAAAGGCAATTTGATAAATCACTGCGTATCTTATAAACATATTTTTTACCATTTATAAAACAAGTAGCAAAATAGCTATGCCACCCAACTTGTTTGATTTTCCATATAGGAACCTTTATATATTCTGCATCATCATCTAAATCCCGCCAGCGCATATCTTTTAAAAAACAAGGAATTCCAGCTACCAAAATAATTAACATTATGCCCACTGACAAACAAATCAAAAGAAATAAGTCATCTATCTTAAACATATTAAACAAAAATAGTAATCCAGATATCCCAAAAGAAATTCCTAAATACATTATTAAATCTTCTTTAAAGTTATATTTGGATCTAAATTCTTCCTGAACACGCACATCAACATAATTCCACTCATATTCAGGGCATTGTCGACAAATGCTTTTTTCTTCTTCCGTTTTTCTGTATATGAATAATATGCTTATGCCACATACAGTTATTATGACGGCAAAAATCATTACAAAATAATGAAGATAAAAAAATCTTACCAGCAATGTTGAAAATATACAAAAAGCAGCACATACAAATAAACCTTTCCCCTGAAAGATTAATGACCTCGGTATTTTCCTCTTATTCATCATAATTCCTCGCTTTGTTATTTTGTAGCTTTATTTTACCATTAATATTAATATCTGGCAATATTATTATTCTACTTTAATATAAAAAACCCCGCAGAAATATTATCTGCGGGGGTTGAATAATTATAGGTTTTCGTTCTTTAATGCATCAATTGGATTATCCTTTTTAATCTTTCTCATTGAATAAAGCATTGTTGCAAATACTACTGCAAATACACTTGCTACAGCTATTACAACGCTCTGCCACGGAACATAATATGTTGCATTCCAGCCCTGTGAAACTGACTTATACATAAGATAAGTAATTCCGAAGGATACCGGCAGACCATATATAAGACCTTTTATTCCGTACAGCAAGCATTCAAAGTTCATCATTCTGTTAAAGCCACGCTTTGTCATTCCGACGGATTTAAGCATAGCAAATTCACGCCTGCGAAGTCCTATGTTTGTGGAAATTGTATTGAATACATTCGCCATTGCTATTAGTGAAATCAATGCAATAAATCCATATGAGAAGATATTTATAAGCAGAATCATCGATCTGTTGGCTTCTGACATAGCGACCACATCATCAAGTGCAGAAGTTGTCAGTCCCTTTTGATTAAGCACCTCAACCATTTCATCTGCTACCTTTTTATGATTGTCAGCCTTAAAATAGCAAGTTGTTTGCATAAAATGACTCTCGCTTTGAACTTTTCCTGACATAACTTTATTATATGCGCTATAAGGATATACAAGAATTATTGAATTGCCATACATATTATTCATTGTTAAAGATTTCTTATTTGATACAAAGCCAATGTTAAACTTCTGTTCAACGCCAGCCTCTTCCATAGAAAGTTTTTTCACATCATTTTCATTTTTCTCATTTATAAAGATAAATTCTGTCTTGCCATTAGATGCCTTTTCGGAGCCTGAATAATAGTATCCTTTAATACTCTTAATTCCGAATATATTGAATTCTGTTGTATCTTTTTTCAAAAGATTAAGTTCATAACGCTTTGTTTTTCCGTCAGTATTTTTCAGCATAAGTTTATAAACATCAACTGCAACAGCCTTTGGATTTTCAGCATTCATAAATTCATCAGCATTAAGATTATTTTCTTCAAGATACTTCTTGAAGGTATTATCATCAATAAAGCTATACCTTAAAGGCACTCTACGGCTGTCATCTGCCTCTTTTGAGAAAACACTGGTATCGGGGTTGCTGATTAACTTCATTGTTTTATCGCTGATATATTTTTCAGGAATCATTGCTTCATTATAAAACTCTTTTGCATAACCGCTTTGTGTAACTCCGTCTATTGACGATAACGAGTTGTAAATATCATTTATGTCTGCCTTATCATCAGTAATATTATAACTTATATCATAATTTACATAGTCCATGAAGATTTCTGTTGTCTTTTTTAAATATGATGAGAAGCTTGAAGCTGAAATGAAAAGAACAACACTCATAAAGAGAGAGATAACAGTTGCACGATATTTTCTTCTGTTTCTCTTGAAGTTCTTGCTTGCTATCATTCCCTCAAAACCAAAGAGCTTATATGTGAGCTTTGAAGTTTTCACTTTTTTGCCTTTGATTTTTATATCATTTGATTGTCGGATTGCTTCAATAGCTGACATTTTTGTGGCTCGTCTTGCTGGAAGAAGTGCTGATATCAATACTGTTACAAGTCCTATACCAGCCGCTGCAGCTATTGCTACCCATGTTACAGACAATGAAAGTTTTACAACAGTATTGCCGTTTGCAAGATTCTTTAAGAGCCCTTGTGTGAGCCTGAAGGTTACTGCAAGCCCGCCCATTCCTGAAAGAATACCAACAGGGATACCAATTCCGCTTAAAAATAATGCTTCAAACAGAACACTCTTAGTGAGCTGTTTTTTTGTTGCACCGATTGAAGATAAGAGTCCTATCTGCTTTGTCCTCTCACTTACTGACATTGAAAATGCGTTGTAAATTAATGATATTGAACCAAATACGATGATTAATATCAATACAGCAGCAACTGAATAAAGCATTTTATATAGCTGTTCTTCATTTGATGAAAGCATTGCACGAAGCAAACCTTTATTATACTCAAGATTGCAGCCTTTGAAATTTAACTTCATATAATCATAAATGCCCTTTGCGTTATCAGTTTTTATAAAGATATCATAGCTTGTGACGTTATCCTTATCTTCTATTGTTAATGCAGTATAGCCGGCAGCTTCATATGGCTCAAATGATGATCTTTCGTAAAAGCCGACTACTGTATAGGTTTTTGTTCCTTTTTCAACAAACTTCTCCTCGTCAGGTAAATATTGATTCTTTTGAATGAGCTTTCTCCCTGAAAGCTGTCTTTCACCTACAGAAAGTGTAAGTTTGTCGTTTAATTTGTATTTTACACCAGCGTTTGCATAAACACTTTCGGGAATTATTATTTCGTCTGCACTCTTAGGCATTCTTCCGTTTGTAATGTTTACAGGAATGACATCCTTGAAATTATCCGACATACCACCAATATATAAATATGGTCTTTGTTCATTCTGGCTGTTTTCAAGCTTTGAATAACCCACATCAGAAAGATATGCGTAATCCTTAACGTGCTTGTCATTTTTAACAAAATCAAGCTTGTTGCTGTCTACTGACACGGCTTTTCCATACCAGTCACCACTCTGCTCAATTTCAATATCTATAAAAAGCTTCTGAAAGCTTGAAACACCTGTTGTAACAGCTGTAATCATTGCCGCTGATAAAATAATACCAATGATAGTAACAGCTGTTCTCGTTTTGTTCTTGCCGAGAATTTTCAGCGTAACTTTATTCAGGATATTCATTATCTTATCACCTCATCACGAGTGATTTTACCGTCACCGATTGCAATAATACGGTCTGCCTG